>JAFNRE010000084.1:0-5101 GCA_017385735.1 Mycoplasmataceae bacterium | reverse complement strand
ATGTTATTTTAAAAACAGAAATATTAGGAAATGAAAAGAAGTTAATCTTTAAGATTAATTCTTTTTTACATACTGAAATTTTTTTAATTTTACAAGATCTTAAAAATAAGTTACATAAGAAATTTATCCTTATTTTTATAGCAAATTCAAATAATTTAAGTGGTTTAACAAATGATATTGAAGTTTTATTAAACATTAAAGATAACAGTTTCTTTGAAGTTGTTTATGAAAATAAAAAATATCATATTATTTTTAAAAATGAAGCTTTATTTAATGAATACAACAATCTTCAATCTTTAGATAAACTAGAAGTATTAGGAATAAATAATGATGAATTATTTTCTTTTTTACAAGAAGAAGAAAATATAAGAAAAGATAAACAAGAAGAAAAACAATTCAAACCTTGACTAGAAGGATTTAACAAGCACTATTTATATTTGAATAGATTTGAAGATAAAGAAAAAGATATTACTATTTCTAAAATTGTTGATGATGCTAAATTAATTAAATCTAAAGTAATAACTTATGGTGAAATTTTTTCTATTCAGTATGATTTTTATGAAAAAAGTAAAATGCATACTTTTAAATTCTATATTTCTGATCATTCTAAAGCAATTTGTATTAAAAAGATTTTTTCTGAAAGAAATAATGATAAATCGCCAAATTTAAATGTTGAATATTTAAAACAGTTTAAAGAAGGAGATTTTATTAAAACTGAAATCTTATTGAATGAAGATAATTATGAATATGGTGATGTAATTGGTAATATTTTTAAAATACTACCAATTAAAGAACCAGATGAATTTATATACAAAGATGATAGTAAGTTACCAAGAGTTGAACTAAACTTTCATTCTAATATGTCTGCATTTGATGGTTTACACTCACCTGAACAAATCATTAAATTCATGAAAAAACAAAATATTAAAGCATTAAGTATTAATGATTTTAATAGTGTACAATCTTTTCCAAGTTTATATAGATTAGCAAGTAAAGAAAAATTAGATTTAATTTATGGATGTGAGTTTTCTTTTGCTAAAAAAAACATCGAAGCTGTATATCATGCTAAACACATAAAGTTAAGTGATATTAAACGTTTTGTTTTTTTTGATTTAGAAACTACTGGATTAGCACCAAATTATGATGAAATCATTGAGTTTGGAGCATATTTTTGTGATTATCATCAAGTTTTTTTAAAAGATTATCAATCATTTATTCATGCAACTAAATCTTTAGATAAAAGAATCACTGATCTTACAAGAATCACTAATAAAGAATTAGAAAATGCACCTAATATCAAGGATTTTTTAATTAATTTACATGAAGTAATTAAAGAAGATGATGTTTTAATTGCACATAATGGAATTGACTTTGATATTAAATTCTTAAATAGTTGATGTAGAAAATGTAATGTAAAGGAATTTAAGAATGTATTAATTGATACTTTAGTTATTTCAAGAGCATTCTTAAATCAAATTAGTACTTATAATTTAGGTAGAGTATCACGATTTTTTAATTTTGAATATAATGAAAATGTAGCACACAGAGCTGATGCAGATGCTTTATATTTAAATAATATTTTTTGAAAGTTAATTGATTTTATTCCCCAATTACAAGATTCTTATTTAGATGAATGAAATGAATTAATTAAAACACCTAACTTATATAAAAGAACTTTTTTACCAAGAGTTATTTTGCAATCTAAATATAAAAAATATGATAATAAATCATCAATTCATATCCTTTATAGTTTAGTTTCAAAAGCTTTAACAGATGGATTTAATGATCATCCAATTTTATTAGAAACTACTTTTGAACCTTATAAAAAATGATTTTTTTATACTAATAGTGCTGTAGATGGAGAATTATTTGAATATGTTATTAAAGAAGATGATAATAGCATTGTTCAATGAATGAAACAATTTGATTATTTACAAATTGCTCCTTTGTATTGTTATAAACATTTATTTAAAAGATATACAGAAGATATTGTAAAAAGTGCAATTGTTCATATTATTGAATTAGCAAAGAAAAATAATATTTTAATGGTTGCTACATCTAATGCTTTTTATATTCCTAAGTATTATCAACAATTTCATAGAATCTATATATTAACAAAATCAATTGGTAATAAATTCCACAGATATTTAGATTATAGAAATGATCCTTTAGTAAATAATGTACCAGATTTATATGTAAGAAATACTAAAGAATTAGAAGATGAAATGTTACTTTTAATCAATGATAAAGAATATGTACATGATTTAGTAGTAAATAATGCATATAAAATTTATGATCAAATTGATAAAGATCAAATTCCCATCCAATTAGATTTATTTCCACCTTATATTGAAGGTGTAGATGATAAATTAAAGGATTTTGTTTATAATAGTGCTAAACAAAAATATGGAGAAAATTTACCTAAAGAAATTTTAGATAGATTAGATTTAGAATTAAATATTATTATTAAAAAAGGATATAGTGTTGTTTATTGAATTTCTCATTTATTAGTAAAACAATCATTAGATGATGGATTTTTAGTTGGATCAAGAGGTTCAGTTGGTTCAAGTTTAGTTGCTACATTTTTAAACATTACTGAAATCAATCCTTTAAAAGCACATTATTATTGCTCTAAATGTCATTATTTTGAATCTTCTGATTATTTAGGAAGTGGATATGATTTACATAAAAAAAATTGTCCAAATTGTAATGAAGTTTTAAAAAGTGATGGACAAAATATTCCTTTTGCTACTTTCTTAGGTTTTGATGGAGATAAAGTTCCTGATATAGATCTAAATTTCTCAGGATTATATCAAGCAAATGCACATTTATTTATAAGAAACATGTTTGGTAAAGAGCATGCTTTTAGAGCAGGAACAATTGCTACTGTTGCTGAAAAAACTGCATATGGATATGTAAATGATTTTATTGCAAATGTTTATAGTTCTCAAAAATTACCATATGCACAAAAAAGATGATGAGCTATTAATTGTATGAATGTAAAAAGAACTACTGGTCAACATCCTGGAGGAATTGTGATAGTACCACAAGAAAAAACAGTTTTTGATTTTACTCCATATAATTATCCAGCAGATGATGATACAAGTGATTGATATACAACTCATTTTGATTTTGAAAATATTCATGATAATCTTTTAAAATTTGATATTTTAGGACATGATGATCCTACTGTTTTAAAGTATTTAAAAGATATTACTAATATTGATCCTAGAACTATTCCTACAAATGATGAAAAAGTAATTAGTTTATTTACTAGTTTAAACGCTTTAAATTTAGATACTAGCATTATTAAATATAAAGAAAAGAATGCTGCTTTAGGTTTACCAGAATTTGGTACAAGATTTGTAAGAGAAATGTTAAATGAAGCTAAACCTGAAAACTTTAGTGATTTAATTAGAATTTCAGGATTATCTCATGGTACAGATGTATGAGCAAATAACCAACAAATTCAAGTTAAAGAAGGTAAAAAGTTAAATGAATTAGTTACTTGTAGAGATGATATTATGACTTTTTTATCATCTTTAAATATTGAACCTAAAACTGCATTTAAGATTATGGAAGATATTAGAAAAGGTAAAGGATTAAAACCTGAATATGAACAATTATTAATTCAGCACAAAGTTCCGCAATGATATTTAAATGCATGTAAAAAAATTGTTTATTTATTTCCAAAAGCACATGCTACAGCATATGTATTAAGTGCTTGAAGAATTGCTTGATTTAAAGTTTATTATCCTTTAGCTTATTATGCAACTTACTTTAGTGTTAGATGTGAAGTGTTTGATATTAAATGTATGAAAGAAGGTGCTGTTGCTATTTTTAATAGATTAAATGATATTAAGCAAAGATTAGAAAATAAAGAAACTGCAAATAGTGTTACTAAAAAAGAACAAGATTTATATGCTGTATTAGAAGTAGCATTAGAAATGTGCCTAAGAGGATATAGTTTTAGTAATATTGATTTAAAAAGATCAGATGCTACTTTATTTCAAATTGATGCTGAAAACAAAACTATTATTCCTCCATTTATTGTTTTAGATGGTTTAGGAAAAGCTGTTGCTGATTCAATTATTCAAGCAAGAAAAGAACATGAATTTATTTCAATTCAAGATTTTAAGGATCGAACTAGAACTAATAAAACACTATTAGATAAATTAATTGAATTAAATGTTTTTGACAATTTAAATGAAGATAATCAATTAACATTTAATTTTTAATATTGACAATATTTTTTATGAATTTGATTATGCATTATACCAATTATTAATATTCATATGTACTATTACTATTATTTACATCACCACTTGCTGAACTAATGGAAAGTCCTCCTTGCCATGAATAAAATCCATAAAAACCAAAAATATTTATTTCATTTTGACTATAATCTCCAAGAAATGGTTGAATTGTTTTATTTGGTTCAGCAAATGAAAAAGTTAAGTTTATTCCTGCATATGATAATGTTACACCACATATTTCTCCATGACCATTGACATATTGATATTGATCTACATTAACTGATAAGTTAGCAGCAATTTCTTGTGCTGTAAATGTTAGATTATTAAATGTAAATGTTTGATTACTTGTACCTATTATTTGTGTTTCTAATGCATTAATTCATTGAGTTTTATAAGATTGAATATTTAATGCTTGACCAGCAGTTATGTTAGTAAATCCCGATAAAATTAATGCATTTGGCATATATCAATAATACGTTCCAGCACTATTTGGTTGTCCATTTCATAAAAACTCTCCAACATTATGTTGGACTCAATTTGTATGAATTATCTTATTTACATTTGTTTCAATCATTTGTGCAATTTGTTCATTAATTGATTGAATGTCTGAAGATTGAACAGTAGATTGAAATCCTTGAATAATAAAGTTTGATGTATTTGAAGTGTTTTCTAATAATATGTTTGCATAAGATAAAGTTACATTTGATATTTGTGCTTGTTCAATATCTAGTGCTGAAAGTGTTGTTGGTAAAGTTATTTGGATATTATCAATAATATCTTGTATAGAATAATTTGAATTAATTACTAAAAACTTATTAGCAGCAGTTGTAATTTCGTTTTGAATT
>JAFNRE010000083.1:0-2559 GCA_017385735.1 Mycoplasmataceae bacterium | reverse complement strand
CACCGAGGAGGCAACCGCATGCCGCGAAGTCGCAGAACGGAAGACCTGCTTAATGAAAAATTTACCATTGGTAATGTGATTTTTTCAGCTAAACAATTAATTGATTACATTAGTATTGAACTACCAACCAATTCAGTATCATATTCAGATTTTATTAATGGGCAGATTACTGGAGTACATTTAGTCTTTGTTGGACCAAGCATTAGTTTGGAATTAATGCACCAAGGAAGTGTAAATTATACAATCAAAGGTTTTTCTGTTCCTAACAAAAATATTACATCAACTAAAAATATTGCTAATCAACTAAATTCAGTATTAAATCAGTATATTTATGTTCAAGGTTATACTAATATTATTGCTACAAATGCAATTCAAACTGTAGATCAACAAATAAAACTAAAAACTGCTATAAAGAATGCAATAAAAACACAAATTATCAATTCAAATACTACATTTGTTATCAATGGTGTATCTTATACTGCAAATGAAATTGTAAATAAAATTGATATTTCTTTACCAACAAATATTTCAGTTTCTAATGTTGAAATTGGTCAAATTGCCAATGTAAAGTTATCATATAATGGGGTTTCATTAAAAAACACAAATAATACTAATTCATTCATTGTTGAAGGATTTGAACCTGTAAATGAAAATGAATTGAATAATACTAATATTATTAAATTGTTAAATTCATTATTAAGCAATATTATTGATGTTTCACCATATTATTCAATGAATACAACATCTGCAGCAGATTCATTAAATGATGTTGCATTATTAGATGATGCAATTAATAGTGCAATAGAAACTGAAATAAATAGTTCAATTAATAAATTTAATTTTAATGGTATAAGTTACAATGCTAGTCAAATAATACAAGGTATAAGTATTAAATTACCAAAAACTATTACCTTACAAGATGATGAAACTGGACAGATTCCAGCAGTTTCATTATTGTACAATGGGACTTATTTAAAAGCATCAAATGGTGATTCAACTTTTATTGTTGATGGATTTTTAAAAGTCAGTTCATCTCAAGTAGGATACAATCCTGGTGGAAAAAACAGCAGCACAAATAGAAACCATCAAATTGCAAACAAACTTGATTCATATTTAAGTCAAATAATTAATATATCAAAACAAACTGATATTGCTTCTATGACAGCTGCAGATGCATTAAATGCAGAAGCATCAGATAACTTAAAAACTGCAATTACTAAAGCAATTCAAACTGAAATTGGAAGTGAACAATTTAATATTGATGGAATTGCATATACTGCAGCTGAAATTGCAAGTTCAATACAAATTGATCTACCTACTTCTATTTCATTAACAGCAGCTGAAAGTGGACAAATTCCAAATGTTACATTGTCATATAATGATATTTCATTAACTTGAAAAAATACTAGTTCTTCATCATCTAATATTGATTTTATTATTGAAGGTTTTACTAAGGTATCAGCTACTCAAATAGGATACAATCCAAGTGGAAAAGGTAATAATACAAATAGAAATCACCAAATTGCAAATATATTAGATTCATTATTAAATCAAGTTATTAATGTTGTTAATGAATACAATATGAATTCATATAGTTCTGCTGATGCACTATATGCTCAAAGCACTGATAATTTACTTACTGCTATTACAAATGCTGTTCAAAAAGAAATTGAACAATCAGGACAATTATTTAATATTGATGGAATTGCATATACTGTAGATCAAATTGTAAATGGTATAAATATTCAATTACCACAAACAATAACAATATCACAAAATGCAATTGCACAAATTCCAAATGTAGCATTATCTTATAATGGCATTTCATTAACTCCAAAATCTTCTTCATCAACATCAGGAAATTATTTTATTATTGAAGGGTTTATGCCAACTTCTGCTACTCAAGCAGGATATAATCCAACAAAGAATAATTATCAAATATATTTAGAAAATGCAATTACAAAATGAACAGCTTCTAATGAAGGTGTTTTAAATCCAGATTTAAATGGTACTTTAGAAAATTCATCTTTTAATGATTTAGTAAAACAAAATATGGCTGGGTATGAAATTTTAAATGATTCAACATCATTTGGTAATATTAAAGTATCATTTACTCAGTTATCAAGTGAAGATGCAAATAGTTTAGGGGAATTTGCAAGTGATTATTGATTAACTATTACAGCAACTGCAATAAATCAAATTAATTTCACATCTTGAAATGCTAACTTGAATGATAATAATGGTGGATGGGGAACTAATACTGTTGAAAGTGTACCAGTAGGAACAATATTTACTTGAACTTTACCTTATGCATTAAGTACATTAACTAATAATGGTAATTCATTAAGTCTAAGTTTAAATAATACTTATAGTAATGCTGTAAACAATGAAAGTTTATATGACCCATTTGGTTTATCTATTGGTAAAACATCAAATCTAACATCAATATCAAGTAAATGAACATACAATTATCATGGTGTAATTGCAACAAACTTTGGTACAAATGGTGAAGATTATGTATTACCTTCAAAATGAACTGTTGCTTATTCACAAAGTAGT
>JAFNRE010000082.1:0-4510 GCA_017385735.1 Mycoplasmataceae bacterium | reverse complement strand
ATACTTCAAATATCTCAAATACTAATACGGTTACATATGATTGATATTGCAATGGAACTTTAGTTTCACAAAATGCATCAAATACTTATGAATTTTTTGTTAATAATCAAAGTAATGAATATTATGTAGTTTCATATATAAATGGTATTAAACAATCAACTTCACAAACCATTCATGTTAATCCAATTTATAATGCAAGTAATTTAAAATTATTATTACCAGCAACTTTAAATTTATCAAATTGAAATTATTGTGCAAATAACACAATCTTAAACGAACAAACTAGTTTTATAAGTTTCATAAAATCATATATTGAATATACATTAAATAATGAAATTACTTCACAAGCTCAATTTGTTATTAATGGATCTAATTATTCATTAACTCAAATGATGAATGAAATTAATATTAATTTACCAAGTTCAGTTTCATATGATAATGATTTAAATGGAATTTTAAATAATATTGATTTATCATACAATTCTACACTAATAAATTCTTATAATGCTAGTGGATTATTAAAATTACCAACATTAAATACAAAATACAAGACTTTAATTCCAGTTCCACAACAACAAAACATCTTGTTAGGAATTAAGAACTTATTAGATAATTCATTATCTTCAGCAATTTCTTTACCAACTTCATATACACTAACTGCATACAATACTTTAAATAACACTTCATCAAATTCAAATATCAATACTTTTATTAGTGCAATTTTACAAAGCATTTCAAATAATATTAGTAAAACTAATTTCATAGTAAAAGATATTAGTTTTACTAATAATCAAATCTTAGATTTTATTTATGTAAATCTAAACGCTGCTTCAGTATTAAATAGATTTGGATTGCAAAATGATGAAGGATATTTGAATAACATTATTTTTGATATTGGATATAAAACTTCAAATATTAATTTGAGTAATGAAACATCAAACTACTATACCATTACAGGATTTTTAAAGCCAGAATGAGCAATTTTAAGTTCAATATTGCCTTCAACAATTAATTTAAATAATCCTAAAATCTTTAATAATAATTATGCTTATGGTATATATGAATCTTTAAATGCAAATAGTAGTGATTATATTAATCGAATTGATACAATTTTAAATTACTATATTAATCAATTCACAACTACTAATCCTAGATACAAAATTTATTCTTGAAGTAATATATTAGATCTTTTGGATTTTATTAATAATCCATATTATGGAGTTTTAAACAATCAAACAAATTTAATAACTGGATATGATATTGATCACGAAGAACTTCAAAATGAAAAATTAATGCTATTTCCTTCTACTGTTATACAAGATTGATTATCAGGTTCAAAAACTAATTTTGTTCATACTCTTGGTACTTATACAATTACTGGATTTAATGATAATAATCAAACTACTAATACTTTAAGACAAAATATTTTATCAACTATGAAACATGAATTAGGGATTGCTTTTACAAATTATGTTTCTTTTGGAAATTATACTAGTTATGGAATTTCACTAAATTATCCTTCTAATTTAAGTATTAATCAGGCTTTTAGTAGTACCAATAATTTAGCAACTTTAAAAAATGAGTTAATAAGCACTTTAACAGATGATGTTGAAGGTCTTCCCGATTATTATAATTCTAGTACTACTTATGATGGCAATACTATTAATTTTTACGTAGAAAATGAAACATACATAATTGAAATTGATGGAGTTTATTTTAATGCAAATACTTTAGTTAATAACTTTATTTCATTTTCTGGAATTAATAATGTACAAACTATATCTTTAAGTAATCTTTTAACTCATCCAGATTCATATATTAATAAAAACTTTAATATTTCTTTTAATTATGGTGGAAGTTTTGTAACTATAAATCCAAGTCTATCAATGATTGGTACGGATAGTACATTTCAATATAATCCTAATGGAGAATGAATAATAAGTGGATTTAACAATCCTGATTATAAAGCTTTATTTGAACAAGCATATGGAGAATTAAAAAGTATTAATCTTGCTACTATAAATTACCAATATACACTTGGTCAATCCATATATTCTTTAAGTGCAATCAATGATAAATTATTACCAGGAATAATTAAGTTTTTTGACTCTATTATGTCATCAAAAACTATGACAGTTAATAATATAGTATTTAATCCAAACCAAATTATTAATGATAAGACCTTAGTAATAAGAGATACTAGTTATTTAAAGAGTCTTTTTGTAACAAACACTATGAATAATGGTTTATATAATCAAATTCCAAGAATAGAAAATTTTCAATTAGGATTTATACCAGCTTTTTTATTCCCATGATATAGTGAATCATCTGAAAGTTCATCACCTACTGGTACCACTGGTACTACCAGTAGTAGTAGTACACCTTTTTTGTCATCTTGTTTTCCATTTGGTTTAGATGGTACTTTTTATGTTGTAGGGTTTAATACATTAACCACAAAACAAGCTACACAAAATTTAATAAATGTTTTACAAAAAAATCTTTCACCTAATTTAGCATTAACTAATTATTATGATGTAACTGATTATGATTTGTCTGGTGAAAATAATGCCAATAATGAAAATTTAACAGATATTGTTCAAGACTATTTATTTAATGAACTTGGTAATTATTATCAGTCAGCTTATATAAATGTTAATTATGACAATCAAAGCATCAATTATAAGATTTCAACTTTTATTTCTCAAATTAATGTAACTAAAACTAATAGTGATGAAGTATTATTAGAAATAAACTCTTTGCCATTACTAAATACTAATAACAATAATATATATACAATTATAAGTTCGACAAATCCTCTATATGAATCTTCAACTTATAATAATGCTTCATTTAGTGAATTATTAAATTATTTAAATACGAATATTTCAAACACAATTAATTTAAATAATTTTGCATATTCAATTATTAAAACTTTTACTAATGCTACTGCAAAAACTTCATTAAATAATGCTGTTAATTTAATTATTAAAAATGAATTAGAAAAATTATGAAATGCGCAAAATATTAAATTAACAAATAAAGATGGACAAACAACAACTTTTTCATTAAATTCTTTAACATTTAGCGTATATAATCCAAATATTAATGCACTATATGATAATTATGCTGCTCTTTATGCATTACTAAATCAAACTAGTTATCCTGCATTATATTTAAAGATTACTTGAAATCAAACCATAAATAGTGAAAACTATGATTATTCAGGAATTCTTGTTGGTAATAGTACTGATGGAGCTAATATTTATAATGGATTTGAAATAAATAATTTTGCTAAATTTAATTTTGAACAACTCAATGAAGACATGGCATCATATTTAAATAAGAACTTAAATATTAATTGGAATAATTTATTTGTACAAAATTTTAGTTCAAATGAAAATAAAATGAGTGAAATAACCCTAACAAGTTCATCTACTGACCCAATATATATAGAACCTTTTAGATATACTATTCAACAAGTGGTTCAAAGTGAATATAATTCAAGTACTAGCACATATAATCCAATATACACTGAATTTCTTTCTTATGTTCATAATGCAATAATGTTACAAAATCCAAATATTTCTCAATTTGTTGAATTAGATGGAATATATGTACCATTTGTTTGATTTATTCAAAGTATTTATGTCATATTTCCTCAAAATATTTTATTTAGTGATTATGTTACTGGTGAATATCAAAATGCAACGATCAACTTTAATTTAAAACTTCTATCACGTTATTGAGGCTATGGTACTACAAGTTTTTATGGTGGAATATTTGGTAGTACAATAAGCATTCCTAGTGTTTCTTTAAATATTAATAGTAATACTTTTTATTTTGAACCTGGAAATAGATTATTAGATGCAACTGAAGTTGTTAATGATTTTAAAACTAATGTTTTTACTTCTAATTTAACTATGACTTTAACAAATTATCAATCTTCTTTAATTTATTCAATACTTTATGATGATGGAAACAATAATAATTATGCATCAAATACTTGGTATTATGAACATGCTTTAATTTGAGCATTTGATGATAGTACTTTCAGTTTTGCAAATTTTAAAAATTTTGATTATGAAAATATTGATTTTACTGGTTCTGATTTAGAAACTTATATTCAACCTTATTTCTTTTTACATGATACTATATCACAAGCATCAACAAATTTATCAGTTGATGATATTATGAATGGAATTTGAACAAATTGTAAGTTTTATTATGATCCAACTCCAGCTTATGAAACAAGTGTGTGTTATATTGGCAATATTACAGTTAAAGGTTTTAGTCCAACTAGTTCAACAAATAAACAAATATTAACTAACTGGTTGTCAAGTAATTTGAAGAATCCAATAACTTCTTCAAATTCAAGTGATTATATTGTTCAATATAGTGTAAATAGTATTAGTAGTATATTAAGTAATGAAATAACTGCAAGTTCATATACAGAATTAACAAATTACCAAACATTATTAGATAATATTGTAGATAATAATTTAATTAGTTT
>JAFNRE010000081.1:0-2806 GCA_017385735.1 Mycoplasmataceae bacterium | reverse complement strand
TGAAAAAAGCATTTAGTATGATGGATCATGGATATGGTGCAATTATTATTCAAAGTTCAGCAGGAAGTGGTCAAGCAAAAGATATTAATAAAGAAATATTAAAGCATAATACTTTATTAGCAAGTATTAAAATGCCTAATGATTTATTTTTAGGTAAATCTAGTGTGCAAACAAACATTTATGTTTTTAAAATTGGAGAAAAACATCAAAAAGATAGTATTGTTAAATTCATTGATTTTACTGAAGATGGATATGAAAGAAGCAATAGAAAAAAATCTAAATATAAACTTAAAGATGTTGATTTTGCTAAACAAAAATATCAGGAATTAGTTGATTTAGTAAAGTTTGGTGAATCTAAACTAAATTATTTAAAAAAAGAAAATTATCACCAAGGACATATTGATCCTAATAATGGGTGTGATTGGAATCAAACATTCATTATTGATGAAAAACCGAAATTAGAAGATTTTAAAAAAACAGTTGCAGATTATTTAAGTTGAGAAGTATCAAATATTTTAAAACAAGAAAGTGAAAATAATCAATTGGGAAAATAGTTTCCCCACTTAATGAAAAACTTAAAAATATTAAGTGGGGTGAATTTAAGCTTGGTGATGTATTTAGAATTGAAAAAACTAAAGATGCAAGTAAATATAATATTCCTGGTAATATTCCCTATGTTTCAAGAAAGAATATTGATAATGGTGTTTCATCATTTAAAGCTTATAATGAAGTATTAATTGAAAGAAATTGTTTAACAATTCATAGTGAATGAAGTGATAAATTTATTTGTTATTATCAAGATAAAGAATTTTTAGCAGATGGCAAGATTGTAAAATTAGAAAATAATAATCTAAATAATAAAACCGGAAATTTTATTGCTTCATTATTAAATAAAATAACAACTACAAATTATAGACTTGAAACTATTAAACAAACAGTTATTTCTCTTCCAATAACACAACAAAACGAAATAGATTGAAAATTTATGGAAAAATTTGTAAGTGAGTTACAAGCAGAAAGGTATAGTGAGTTACAAGCAGAAAGGTATAGTGAGTTACAAGCATATTTAAAAGCTACTGGATTGGATGATTATGAATTATCTGAGAGAGAGAGAGAGAGTTTAAAACTCTGAAGTAATTTTGAGTTTAAATCTTTTCAACTAGATAGAATTTTTGAAAAGATAAGTACAAATAAAGTAGTAAGAAATGAGCAAGGAGATCTATATGCAACTACTTGCACATTATCAAATAATCAATTAGGTGCAAAAGTATTTAGCAAAAATGCAACTATTTTAAAAAATGTAATTAGTGTCACTGCAAATGGAACAGCACAATCATTTTATCAATCACATGATTTTACAGTCTTGCAAGACAGTTATGCATTAAAATTAAAACAATCGAATTATATTGATCAAAAATTAGGTTTATTTCTAGTAACAAATATTAATCAAAATATAAAAAAATATAATTGAAACAATAAATCAGGATGAGAAAAAATTAAATCTGAAAAGATACTTCTTCCAATTAAATCAAATAATGAAATAGATTATGATTATATTAATACATTTATTAATGCAATAATAAAAACTATAATTAAAGATTTAGTTCTTTATACAAATAAGAAACTTGAAATATTATCAAATATTATAAAAGATATTTAAATAAAATTTTCTTATTTAATATCATAAAAATAATGATATGTTTAAAAAAAATCAAAAGATTTTAACTCGTATTTTTATTTACTTACTTGAATCAATATTTCATTTTAGTTCATTGCTATTATTATTTGATTCCCCTAAATGCAATTTCAAGTGCAACAGGATTTTTTAAACAATATAAAACAAAAAAGCACAACAAATATATTGTGCTTATAGTTCTTATTTAACTTTTATTTATTACTTAAATCAGTTTGATTTTGTTCTTCGTTATTATTGCTTGGTTCAATATTATTGTTATTATGATTATTTTCAAGATTATTATTTTGTTTTCAAATTTCATCTTTAATTTTGTTGTATTCTATTTGATGATTTTGTTGTTCATATTGATTTTGTGCAAACTTTTTGTAATAATCTTGAATTTGTTCATCAGTTCAAGGATTTTTATATCTTTCAATCATTTTTCTTGTTTCTTTAAATATATAAGAATTAATAGTTATTGAAGCAATCATATTTAGCATAGATCATATCATTGCAAAGAATGATAAGGCATTAAAATAACGATCTACTAATCTGTTTGAATTATCTAAATTAAAATATGGTTTTAATGATTGTACTTTATTAAACATTCTTACTTGTAATATAATTGATAAAATTCGACATAAAAGAATGCATCCAGCAACCACTCCAATAAAGATTTCTAAAATCAATAATTCTTGTAAAATTTTATTAGATTCACTTAATGTATCTGAATTTATAATTTGTGCATTAATTCCAATTGTAGAAAAAATTATTGCAAATAATGTAAAAAACAATAAAACTAAAAAAAATTCAACTATTAAAACTACTAAACTTCTTTTATTTACACTGCAAATAGTATTTATATCTTTCTCATCAATTTTGATTTTAGGTGGACAAATATTTTGTTCATTTCTACTATTTCACTCACCTCTTGAACCAAAAAAACTACCAAATCTACCTATCATATAAAATAAAATTCCTTCTTTTTCTTTATTTTATCATTATAAAATCAAGAATTTTTATTGTAATAATGTAAATTATTTGAATCCATAAATTACTTAATTTATTAAATTAAAAAATCATAATTTATCATTTAAAAAAGGAAATAATTTTCTTCTAGTTGATATTATA
>JAFNRE010000080.1:0-13932 GCA_017385735.1 Mycoplasmataceae bacterium | reverse complement strand
TGATTATTAATTTTTTCTAAGATATGTTCTTGTCCATAATATAAAGTATTTTTATTATCTTTTATAAAATATTGTAAGTTATTATTCTTGTAATCAAATTCATCTTTTATCATTAAAAAATCATCATTTAATGCTTTTTTAATTTGATTCATTTCAAATCCTAAATTCTTTTTAGTTTGTGCATCTTTACTACTTGCTAATTCTTTTTGTAAAGGATTGATCAGAGTTTTTAGCAATTTATTTTTAATTTCAACTAATTCCGTTAAATTTTTTGCTTTTCTTAATTCATTTATAACATCTTGTTTACTATAACTCATAACTTTTATCCTTTGATAATTTGATTATTATTTTATTTAATTTATTAATTTTAATTTCATTAAAAAAAATGAGCAGATAATTAGTATCTGCTTCTTTTTAATCATTCATTAAGATTTATTCCATTACAGTTTTTACAAAACTGTTGAATTCTTCAATATTATTGATAGCTAATTCAGATAACATTTTTCTGTTAATATCAATTTTCTTTTCATGAATTTTAGCCATAAATTTTGAATATGTAAATCCTAAATTTCTTACTGCTGCATTAATTCTTGTTATTCAAAGTTTTCTAAAGTCACTCTTCTTTGCTTTTCTATCTGCAAAAGCATATTGGCTTGCACGAATAACACTTTGTCTAGCGATTCTGTATGATATATGTCTTGTGCCATAACTACCTTCTGCTTGATCTAATCATTTCTTTCTACGATTTCTAGTAGCATTTCCACCTTTTACTCTCATATGATTCTCCTAAATATTATTTTTGCAATAATTGTCTGCTTCTTCTTTTGTCACTAATATCAAGTAAAGTATCTTTTCTTAAGTGACGTTTTTGTTTAGTGGATTTTTTGTGTGCTAAATGAGATCTATATGCATGTTTTCTTTTTAATTCTCCACTAGCAGTTTCTTTAAAACGTTTAGCAAATGCTTGCTTAGTTTTCATTTTTATTTTGGCCATTTACTTTATTTCCTTTCTTTGGTTCAATTACAGCTTCATAAAAAATACTACTAATCATTTTTAATGGATTTCTAACTGTAACAAAATCATTAATTAATGCTAATAACCTATTATATACATCAAATATAAGTTCTGGTTTTGAAGATAATCTTCCTGGAGTGTGAATTAAAATTCTAACAACACAACCTTCTTCAATTCATTTAATAATGTGTTTTGCATTCCAAGATAAATCATTTTCTGCAATTTGAGGTTTAATCTTAACTTCTTTTATTTTGATTTTAGTTTGATTCTTTTTATTATCTTTTGCTTTTCTTTTTTGTTCATATAGATATTTATCATAATCTAATAATTTACAAACAGGATTAGTGATATTTGTATTAATTAATACAAGATCTAATTCTTTTTCAGATGCTAAATTAAGTGCAAAAGTTTTTTTAACTAGACCTAAATTATTACCTTTGTCATCAATCAAAGTAAATTCATTAAACTTAATTTCATTATTAATTAAATTAGGTTTTTTGTTTAAATTACTTGCTTGATTCCTTTTAAAGTTGTTTGTTTGTACCATATTCCTCCAATAAAAAAATTCTCTTGGTTTTTTATATACCAAAAGAATTTAATTAATCACCTTACTTATATTAAACCTTCCATTACTATAAAAATGTGAAGGTGAGTTATTAACTTCTTTTAATTTTAATAATTATATATGAATTTAATTTAATCAAAAGAATTTCTTATTTATATTCTTTAATTTGTTTATTAAGCATATCAATAAACTCATTCAAAGATATTTTTAAAGTTTCTTCTTCACCATATTTTCTAATGGTTAAATTTTTATTTAATACTTCATCTTTTCCAATTACAATTTGATATGGAATTTTCTTAATTTGTGCTTCTCTTATTTTTTTAGATAATCTTTCATCAGAAGTATCAATTACTGTTCTAATTAAGTTTTGTCTTAATTTTTGATCAATTTCATTTGCATATTCATAACATTCAGTATTAATTGGAATAATAATGACTTGATCAGGACTTAATCATAATGGTAATTTACCTTTGGTTTGTTCTAACAATACTGCAACAAATCTTTCATAAGTTCCAATTGCTGAGACATGAATCATTACTGGAATTTCTTCATTATTATCTTTATTTTTATAAGTTAATTTAAAACGATCAGGTAATAAAAAATCCAATTGGATTGTTGAAACTGTAACAATATGTCCTAATGCAGTTTTTGCTTGAAAATCGATTTTTGGACCATAAAAAGCAGCTTCTCCAACTTCTTCTTTAAATGGTACATTCAATTCCTTTAAAGCTTCGCGTAATTGATTTTCAGAACTTTGTCACATTAACTTATTATCAAAGAATTTTTCTTTATCTTTTGGATCATGTAATGATAGATCAACTGAACTAAATTCAATACCTAAAATACTATGAATTTCTTTTAACATTTCATAAGTTCTTTTAATTTCTGATTTAATTTGATCATGTCTAGCAAAAATATGAATATCAGCAAGATCCATCATTCTTACTCTTTCTAATCCAGTTAATCCACCACTTGCTTCATAACGATGTAAAATAGAATCTTCACTTAATCTTAAAGGTAAGTCTTTATATGATTTTGGTTCATTTTTATAAACTAAAACATGGTGTGGGCATGTCATTGGTCTTAAGATCAATGATTCACCATCTGCTAAATGCATTTCAGGAAACATATTTTGTTTATAATGTGCATAATGTCCACTAGTTTTATATAATTCTACACTTCCTAAAATTGGTGTTGCTACTGCTTCAAAATGATATTTAAATTCAGTTTTATTAATAAACTTACTTAAAGTATCTCTTAATGCAAATCCTCTTGGTAATCAAATTGGTAAACCTTGACCAGCCAAAGGATTTAAAGTAAAAATTTTTAATTCTTCACCAATTTTTCTATGATCTCTTTCTTTTTTATCTTGGTATTGAATTAATCATTCTTTTGCTTCATCTTTATTACTAAAAGCAATTCCATTAATTCTTATTAAAGTTTCATTATGATCATCATTTAATCATTTTGTTCCACCAAGACTTAATAATTTAAAAGAATGAATCTTTTTGGTTTCATATGGAACATTTAATTCATATCCAAAATTAAAAATATTTGTTTTATCATAACAATAAAACATTGTTTTTAATTCTTTGTTTTCATCTTTAAAGTATTTTTCATACTTATTTAATGCAAACTCTTTACTACTTAAAACAATTTCTTTATTTAAACTTATTTTTTTCAAACAAGTTTTTTCAATAGCATCTAAATCATTACTTGAAATAGGATCAGAAGAATAAAATTCAATATAAAAGCCATCATTGCTGATGACTATTTTTGATAATTGAGTATTAAATTTTTCTGCTACTATGTCATACAAAATAATGCTAGATGCAAAATTTAATTCTTTATCAATTTTGATATCTTTAATCATTTTGTAATCTTTACTTTATAACAAAAATTATTTCATTAAATCAATTTCTTCAACATCAATAATAATTGATGGTCCAAATTTTGATTTAAAAACATCTAATTTACCTTTAATAGTTGCTTTTTGATTTTCTTTTAGTAAATTTGCAAATTTTTCATAGTTTGTATTTCTAATATAAAATTTGAAAAAACGTTTGTGTGGTTGACCATCATGTCCAGTAAAATCTTGATTAATTTGTGCAAACATTGAACCATTATCAGTTCTTTTAATGTTTGTAATATCTCCAGCGATTTCAACTTTATTAGTTAATTCAGCCATTTATTGTCTCCAAAATTTAAAATAACTTAATTAATTATAATAAATTTATCTATACTTATATATATTTATTTGACCAAATAGAATGAAATAAGACAAAAAGAAGTAATGATAATGAAAAAATTTGCAATCTTAGTAGATAGTATATCAACCATTGGAACTAATGAAAATCCTAGTATTAATGATGTTTATGTTTTGCCACTTGGATTAACTACACCTGATGGAAAAAATATGGAAGATTATACTAGTGGAATTAGTATTAATGAAATATTAGAAAGTGCAAAACAAAAAAAATATTACAAAACTAGTACTACTAAGGTTGGTGTATTTTTTGATATGATTGATCAATTATTAAATGATTATGAACATGTGATATATTTAGCAATTAGTAGTGAATTATCATCACAATTTCATAATCTATCTAAATTAATTGAACTTGATGATAAATATAAAGATAAAGTTTGAATGATTAATACTTTAAGTGCTGGATATAGTATTGAACAAATGGTTAAAGACATCTTAGATGTAATTAGTTTAAAAGGTGATATTACTTTAAGACAAATTGAAGACATTGTAAGAGTTGAAAATAATACAAGTAGTGAATATATTATTTGCAAAAATTTACTTGGAGTAAATGAAGGAGGAAGAATTACTAAAACTTTTATAAAAATTTTAGATAAATTAGCAAAAGTTCCTATTATTCTTTTTGAAAAGAAAAATATTTTAAAAAGTTTAGCTAGAGATTATGATAAAGCTTTTTTAAAAATTATTAAGTATGTAACTGAAAGAACTAAGAAAACTAATACAAAGATTACAGAAATGTGCTTTGTTTATACAGATGAATACAGTAAAAAGAAAATTGAACAATTTATTTTGCAAGCAAAAGAATTATTTAATTTAACAGATAATAAAATCACTACTAGAAGAATTATGTTTCCAGTAGTGACTCATACATTGTTTGATACAATGTGCTTTTATTTTAAATTTGATTAATTACTTTGATTGTTATTTGTGTTTTTTGGTAATCTAAACAACATAATTTGATGTGTTTGTCAATCATATGGTAAGTTAACTCTCAAAGGGAATTTATTTAATAAAAATGCAATAATATATTCTTCTTGTAATAAATTTCTTAAGATATTATAACGATTTTCATCTTTCTTAATATCTTCAAAATTTTCACCAATCTGACTTGCACTAAGTTTTAAATTTTCATCAACTTGTTCTGGTGTTAAAGTTAATTTAAATTGTTTTTCTAAATCCTTAAAGATTAATGATTTTTGAATACTTCTTTCAGCAATTTGATTAATAACAGTTTGATCTCTTTCTGGAAAATTCTTTTTTAATCCTTCTGCTTGAGCTTTTACTTCATCTTCATCAATTTCAAATTCATAATAAGGAACAATAAATTCCATAATTTTATTAAAGAAATTATCCTTTAAAATTACATCCCTTAAAGCAACATCCATTTTTGCAATTTTTTCTTGTTCAGGTAAATCTTTGTAAAGTTCAGTTAATCTTTTTTGATGCATATTCACAATTTCTTTATCAATTAGTACTTGATCAACTAAAATTTCTTTATCAAAATTTATTGATAACTTTTTTATAATTTTTGATTCCATAACATTATCCTTAAATATAAATTACATTAATTATATTAATTAATTTGTAATTAATTTACATAATATTTAATTAAGTTGTTTACACTTTCAAAACGCTTTATTACTTCTTCTTTTGATAAATCAACAATTACATGGTGATCTGATAAAATAACATATCTATTTGCATACTGTGTTAATCCATCTAATTCATGACTTATAAATAATAAAGTTGTTTTGTATGTTTTAATATAATTCAACAAGAAGTTTTCAATTAATTCTTTTGTTTTAATATCTAATCCAGTAGCATATTCATCTAATAACAAGACTTTAGGATGATTTAATAATGATATAAATAAATTTAATCTTTGTTGTTGCCCACCTGATAATTTACTAGCTTTATTTAATCAAATTTTATCTAATTGAAAAATTCGTAGCATTCTTTTGTATTCACCAATATTTTTAGAAATATCAATTTGTTGTAATTCAATAATAAATTCAACAACATCTTTTACTAACAATCCTGTAGGAAAATTAAAATCCTGAGTTTGCATACTAATATATTTATAAGGATTCTTCTTAATTGCATCATCATAAAAAATTACTTGTCCTTTATTAGGCTTTTTTACTTGAATAATTAATTCAAATAAAGTTGTTTTACCAATTCCATTTGGTCCAACTATACATGTAGTTTGTTCATCATAAATATCTAAATTTAAGTTGTCAAAAATAACATACATTGGATGATAAAGTCTTTTATAAAACAAACTAATATTTTTTAATGAAATAATCTTTTTATTAAAGTTGTTGTCATGAATATGAATTTCTTCTTTTTTTGCTAATTCATCATTGATAACAACAACTTGTTTAGTAAAGTCTAATAAATCATTAGTTTGATTATTTTTTATTAAATTATTTAAATGTTCTTTTTTATGTTTATGATTTTTAATTAATCCTAATTTCTGATAAAACTCTTCATATTTCTTGCTTTTCATACTATTTTACCTACTTGATCAAGTAAAGAATCTAACACTAATTAAAATAAAAAAACCAACAATTACTCAAGGCATAACTAACCCTAAGATTTTTTGTCATTCAACATATCATTGTACACTTTTAGCTGAACCTAAATAATCAATTAAAAATTCCCAAAAATTAACAGGAGTTTTATATGGAATATAACTTTCACCAATATTAAATGTTTGGTTAATATCAAATATATTATGAGAACTATTTGTGAGATTGTAATAAGTGATATTAACTAAGGTCAAAGGATAATTTAAAGGTGAAAATAAATTAATATATTTAATAGCTACAACATTTGCTAAATATGATGGTGAAACAATAGTTGCACTTAAAATAAATGAAATAAATAAAATTGCTAATCCTAAAATCGGAATTGGACTTGAATTTTTTAATGTACACCCAATTAACAATCCCATACTTACTGAAACTAAAATTAAAACTAAAACACTATAAAAAACACTTAATCCATCTTTGATATTGAAATATAAATATAAATGGGTATTCATAAACATCATTCAATAAACTTCAGATAAGATTACTGAAAGAATTGATAAAAACATAAAAAATGAACCCATTATAACAATATAAGTAATTGCACTGATTCTTGCTAAAGCAATTTTTTTTAATAAAATTGATCTTTTAATTTCAACTAGCAATAATGGTAAAGTAAAAATTGACAAAGGTATTGCTGAAATAGGCACAATTAATTTATTACTACTAGCAAAAAAATAATAAGGATCATCATTGCTTAAATCAACAATATAAGTTAACAAAACTACAAAAAAAGGAAAAGCAAAAGCAATAATTGGTCCAAGTTTGTTCTTCCAAAAAAAACGATCTATTAAGCAATAGATCGCTATTATACTTTTTGCTTTTGAAACTTCTTGTTTAAAAATTTTATTGACTTTTTTGTTTGATAAATTCATTTTTATTTTTTGTAATTATCACAAATGCTTTTGGTAAATTTTTTGTTTTATCAACAGGATCATTTGATAATGAAAAATCAATACTTCTAATTCTTCTAACCATTTTATTAACTTGCATTCTTGTTGGTTTACCCAATCTAAAAGTTAAATATAATGAAGATCATACAAAACAAACAACTGCAGACATTGCACTATCAATAGGTAAAGCATATAAAAATACATCCATACCAGCAAAATTATTTCCTGCATGTGCCATTGATACTGCAATTGCTTGACACATATATAATGAAACAAAACTAAAAATAAATCCATTTAATGCAGAAGTAATTGAAGCACTAATAATTTTACCAATTGATTGGAACAATAAGATTCCTGGCATTGCAAAAGCATAAGTTAATATTTGTAAAATACTTGGTCTTAAAAAGTATTCAGCATTCTTTAAGAATTTATAAGCATTTTCAGGATCAGGAATACCTTCAGTAATCTTAAATCCATCTAATAAGTATTCATTAATTCCTCAAGCAATGATTCCATACATTGCTGCACCATAAATTAATGCTATTCCTAAAGACATTCAATATTCTTTTTTAACACGATCATATTTTCTAGCTCCATAACTATATGAAACTAAGGCTCTTCCACCTTGAACTGTACCATATAATGCTGTAAAGGTTAAGTTAACAATTGGTAACATCGCACCATTTAATTCAACATAATAACTTGGTGAATAAGGTAAATCTGTTAAGATTGTTGTTTGAGCTAAAGTAATGTTTTGTAATGATCCTTGTAAAGCAATTCCTGCATTTCAAATTGATGCTCCAATACCAATTCCAACTGCTATTCAAAGAATTTCTCATTTAAAATATCTAAATCTAATTCTGCTGAATTTTAAATATGTCACAATATTTTTTCTTTTTTCCATAACAGCAATATAAACAATGAATAATGCAACATTAAATGCTCATCCAATAACTAAAGCAGTTACTGAACCAAAAACACCCATTTTAAGAACCATAATAAAGATTGCATCTAATCCAATATTTACAGCATTTGCTAAAGTTGCTAAAAATGCAGGATAAAATTGTCTTCCTTCAGCACGAATCATTAAACTAAAATATTGATTAAAACATGCAAAAATATTAAATCCTGCATCAATTCTTAAATACATTACTGATCAGTAAACTGCTTTAGCATGATATTGTTGATAAAAAGGTAAATAAACATATTTATAAGGATCTGAAATCATCATTTGTGGAGTTATTTCTATTAATTTACCATCAATATTTTCTTTAATGGTTTTTAAGGGATGAATTGTAATTGTTGTACTTGCAAATTCTTTTGGATCTTGTGCTGCTGCAGGATAAACTAATTTCATAGAATTATTTAAATCACTACTTTGTAAAAATTTAGCATATTCAGAGTTTGAAAAACTTCCTGAATTGTTATTAAAGATTTTTTGCAAAGTATCAGATTGTACACTTCCAGCACTTCCAGTAATTCACAATCCTGCAATGCCAATAATCACACATGATGAAACAACTGAAACACAAATTGTACTTATAACACCAGTACTTCAAGCATCATAAGCTCTTTCTTTATCTCTTGCTCCAATAGCCTTAGAGAAATTCACAGCTGTACCCATTCCAATAAGAATAGTAATAGCATTTAATATATATAAACCAGGAGTAATTAATGAGACTGTAAATCTTACTAAACTATCAATACTAAATGCTGAAATTTGATCTTTGTAACTATTTCCTCCACGAAAATAATAATTTCATGCATTTGTAAAATTTTGAATATTATCACTAGTTTGTCCAAATAAATCATGTAAACTAGGACTTTTTGCACTTGGAATTAAATTTACCATCATAATTTGATCAGCAAAAATAAACATTCCTTGCATAAAAGAAATTAATATTCCAGGTAAAGCAACATACATTAAAGCAACAAAAACAGGTGCATTTGCATACATCTGTTTTGCTTTATCTTCTTTACCACCAAATTGTTGATTTTTTATTTGTTCTTTGGCTTCTTTTTTAGCCTTTATTTTTAATATCATAATTAAAAAAGTTAAATATATAAATTACTTATAATTATAGTTAAAAAAATATTTTTTTTATATATATTAAAAATAAAAGCAAAAACTAAGAAAAAAGGTATATTAAAAAAGAAAAAAACACCATAAAAATGGTGTTTTATAAAGAATTCTTTTATGTATTAAAAAACAAAAATAAATTGATTTATTTGAATTAATTTAAGGAGCAATGTTTAAAAAACTATTATAGAGAATATATAATGAAAAAATTTAAAAATATTAAACGAATTATAAAAACTAATTAAAAACTAATAAAAGTTATTAAAAATTTGAAAGAACAATTGTTATATATGAATGATTAAACAATAAAAAGAGAATAAAACAGAAAAAAGTTAAAAAATTAAAATTCTAATTAGAAAGAAAACAACTTAATTTGTTGAAAAAATAAAAATAATTTTTGCTGGGTAGAAATTTACAAAACTATCCAGCAATTTAAATATAGCACAAACAAGAAATTTTGTATATTATAAAATGATATACAAGTATGAAAATAATATTTATGGGAACACCTGATATTGCTGTAACTGCACTGCAAACATTATGTAAAAAATATGAAGTTATTTTAGTAGTTACTCAACCAGATAACAAAAAAGATCGTAAAAATCAAGTTGTTTATAGTGCAGTTAAACAATATTGCTTAAAAAATAATTTAAATTTAATTCAACCATTAAAAATTAAAGACGAATATGAAACTATTAAAAAATTAATGCCAGATTTAATAGTTACATGTGCATATGGGCAATTTGTTAGTGAAAAGATTTTAAACATACCAAAATATAAATCAGTTAATCTTCATGCAAGTTTATTGCCTAAATTGCGTGGAGGTGCACCAATGCAATGAGCAATTATTAAAGGTTATAAAGAAACTGGATTAACTTTAATGTATATGGATAAGTTAATGGATCATGGAAATATTATTAAACAATTAAAAATTGCAATAGATCCATTAACAATTACATATAGCGAACTTTATGAAAAAATGAAACAATTAATAATTGAAATGATTACAAAACATTTTGATGAAATATTTTCATTAAATGTTAAAAGTATTAAACAAATTGAACAAGAAAGTACATATGGTTTAAATATAAAAAAACAAGACCGCTATATTGATTGAAACAAAACTGGAGAAGAAATTATTTATTTAATCAATGGTTTAGCAAATGAACCATTAGCATTAACTAAAATTAACAACTTAGAATTCAAAATTAATCAAGCCAAATTTTTAAAACAAAATGTTGATACAAAATATCACAATGGACAAATTGTAAAAATAAATAAGAATGAATTGCTAATTAAAGTATGTAATGGTTATATTTCTATATTAAAAATTCAAGCACCTAATAAAAAAATGTTAGATATCAAAAATTTCTTACAAGGTAATAATTATTTTAAAATAAATGAAATTTTTGAAAATGTGTTAATTGAAACTAAAGAATAAAAAAATTATAATAAACAATCTTTTTTGAAATTTTTTTATATAAATATGAAAAAATAAAAAGAACGGTGAAATAATATGATTATTGAAAAAATTAGTGAAAATTTAAAAGATATTCCTAGTTTAGATGATTTTCATTTAGAAAGAGTTTATTTAGAACCAGAGCAACTTTTAAAAAGAATTTTAAGAGTTAAAAGTGATCATGGTACTGAATTAGGCATTAATCTTGATGATAATCAATCATTACATGATGGAGATATCTTATTCAAAGATAAAAATACAATTATTGCAATCTTTGTAAACTCAAGCAAAGTTATCAAAATAACTCCAAAAAATTTGCATGATATGGGTTATATTGCTCATCAATTAGGTAATAGACACTTACCAGCACAATTTGATGAAACTAGCATGTATGTTGAATATGACTATTTAGTTGAAAGATTATTAAAACAATTAAATATTGCATATGAAATTATTGATACAAAATTAAAAGAACCTTTTAAGCATATCAAAATTGAAGGTGGACATGATGAAGTTAGTCATGATGCTAGAAAAGATATTAATAAGGATGCTGATAAAATTCATAGTCATGATTTAAGTGAACATGAACACACTCACAATCATGAACATGAAGAAGAACACATTCATTCTCATCAACATTCTCATGGTGAATACACTCATGTACATGAACATCCTGATGATGACGATGAACATCATCACATCCATAATCATGATCATGAACATAGACACGGTAACTTAACACACTCACATTTACATAAAGTAACTGATCATCATCATGACCATAATGATTTTAAGAATGGAATGCATACTCATGATCATGAACACAAACATGAAAATCATGATCATGAACACACACATCATTCACACGAAGAGGAATAGAAGATGGAAATTGATAAATTAAAAAAGTACAATAACTTAACTTTATTACAAATTTGTAGTACTGTATTTCCTACTGGTGGATTTAATCATTCCTTTGGTTTAGAAACTTATATTAATCAAAATAAAGTAAAAACTAAACAAGAATTATTAACTATTTTAAAGACTTATTTAAAAACTCAATTCTTATTTAATGATGCATTAGGAATGAGATTATTAGATAAGAAGTTAAAAGAACATGATGATAAATTTATATTAGAAATTGATGAATTATTTCATGTAGCAACTTTACCAAAAGAAACCAGAGAAGGATATAAAAAAGTTGGAGTAAGAACTGTTGAGTGTTTAATAGATATTATTCCAGATTGTAAAGAATTAGTTGCATACATGCAAGCAATTAATGATAAAAAAGCGCATGGAAATGCTGCAGTTGCTTATACAATTGCTTTTAATTACTTGAATATTGATATAGAAGAAGGAATTGAAAATTATTTATATATGAATATTCAAAATTTAATTCAAAATGCCATTAGAGCAATTCCTTTGGGTCCATCAGATGGAATTTATGTTGCTAATGAAATTAAACCATTTGTTAAAGAAACTGTATTAGCTTCTAAACAATATAATATAGAAGATTTTGGTATTAATGGATTTAGTATTGAAATTGCTCAAATGGATCATGAAGAATCACTAATAAGACTATTCATGTCTTAATTATATTAAAGGAGAAAAAATTATGAAAAAACCTGTAATTATTGGAATTGGTGGACCTGTTGGTTCAGGAAAAACCAAATTAATTGAAGAATTAGCTAAAAGAATGTATCCTGAAATTTCTTTAGCAGCTATTACTGATGATATTTATACAGTAGAAGATGCAAGAATTTTAATTGCATCAAAAGTTTTACCAGTAGATAGAATTGCTGGAGTTGAAACTGGTGGATGTCCACATACTGCTGTTAGAGAAGACCCATCAATGAACTTCCAAGCTATTAAAGAAATGGAAGAAAAACACCCTGATTTAAAATTAATTTTCTTAGAATCAGGTGGAGATAATTTAGCAGCTACATTTAGTCCTGACTTAGTAAATTTCTCAATTTATATTATTGATGTTGCTCAAGGTGAAAAGATTCCAAGAAAAGGTGGACAAGGAATGATCAAATCTGACTTATTCATCATTAACAAAACAGATTTAGCTCCATATGTTGGTGCTGATCTTGAAGTTATGAAAAAAGATACAATAAGATTTAGAGGAGAAAATAAACCATTCTTTTTAACCAACCTAAAAACTGGAGAAGGTATTGATCAAGTCATTGAATGAATTAAAAAGAATTGTTTATTAATGAATTTATAATGATTAATAGAAAAGATCCACATCACAATTGAGTTTCTTTCATGGAACTTGTTCTAAAATGCAAAGATGGAATTACTGTAACAGATAAGATTTATTACAATACTTATTTTAAAATATCACCACAAATGCATATGGATTATATCCAAACAAAAGGCCCTGGTAATGAATTAGTATATTATATTTATCATACTGGTGCAGCATACTTATCTGGTGAAGAATATGGTCAAAATATCATCATTCAAAAAGATGCTAAGGCAATTGTTACTACTGTTTCACCAAACAGTATATATGAATGTAAAGATGATGAATTTGCATATCAAGAAGAATATACTCAAGTTGATGAAAATGCTTATTTAACTTACATAACTGATGACATCATTGCTTATGAAGGTGCAAGATATAAACAAAAAAATACTTTTAAATTAAGTAGTAAAGCTCATTTAATATATTCAGATATGATTGGTCCTGGTTGAAGTGAAAAAGATAGGGACTATACATTTGAATGAATTAAATTTAAATCTGAATTTTATGTTGATGATAAATTATTTAATTTAGATAATTTAAGAGTTGAACCTAAAGAATTAGAAATAAATGCTTTAGGATATATGGATGAATTCTTATATATGCCATCAATATTTGTCTTTGATGAAAGAGTTAATGAAAAATTGATTCTTGAATTAAGACAATATATAAAACAAACAATTAAGTTTGATCATAAGATTGGAATTAGTAAGTTAGATGGTAATGCATTTGTAATTAGAGCATTAACAAAAATGGAAGAAGATGGTAATGCTTTAGTTGTAATTTGTGTAAACTGAATTAGAAAACATCTT
>JAFNRE010000001.1:0-7014 GCA_017385735.1 Mycoplasmataceae bacterium | reverse complement strand
TGATTATAATAAACATTTATTTATTAAGGACTATTTACCAAATGATGTGTCATTTTATGCATTGAATTTACCTGGATCAGGAAAAACTCCACCTTATATCACAACTTTTAATAGTAGAGAAAACTATGCAAAATTAATTGCTAATTATGTTATAAAGTTGGATCTAAAAAATATTATTATAGTTGCACATAGTATGGGAGGAAGTATTACTGCTTTTTTAAGTGGATTAATTTCTGATCGTATTATTGGATATATTTTAGAATCACCTGAAAATGTTTCAATTTTAAAAAATGAAAGTATTATTATTGGTGAAAAAGGTGCATCCATTAGAGAAAATTTGACAAAAATTAAAAATTTTGTCTTTAAATCAAAAAATATTACTACTGTTCATAAAGAATCAAATGAACACAAAGCTTTACTTCAATTTCTTGAAAGATTAGCAAAGCATCCAATGTTAATTAAAATTAATTATGATCTTGCTGCTAAAAAATACCTTGAACCTTCTGTTACTAAAACTAATGATTTTTTTAAAAATTTTAATAAACCAACAATGATTATGTTAGGAAAATTTGATCATATTCTTTTATATGATCTTTCTTATAAAAACTTTGATGCTTTAAAAAATAAATATTTTAAATTTATTAAATTTAATAATGCTGGTCATTGTATTTATCATGATGCAAGAAGAAAATATTTGCTTTATGTTTTAACATTTATTTTTGAAAATAACTTTTCAAAAGAAAAAACTGATATTGCAAATTTACTAAATAAACCAATTAAAACAGATGAAGAATAGAAATTTTATTTTTCTTTAACTTTCATATCAATATTTGGTTCTTTTAAGTAATTTGCTTTTAAATCAACAACATCAATTTCTTTAAATAAATCTAAATTTAATTTATTAATATCTCTAAATTCTTCATTAAAATGTTCATTAGTAATATCTAATATTAAATAATCATTAAATTGTTTTTTATATACTTCAAATTCTTCATTACTAATTAATGTAGTTTTTAATATAACTTCACTTTTATTGTGAATATAAATGAATTTTTGCATTCTTGAAGAAGTCATAATAATAATTTGTTTTAAATTTTTATTTTCATAAAAACTTAAACGATCTAATTCTTTGATTTTAATATTCTTGTTTAGTGTACAAATAGTTTTTACTAAAACATTACTTAATCTAATATTTGTAAAACTTCCTGGACCATTTACAAAATAAATTGTATCAACTTCTTTTAAATTATTTTTACTAGCGTATACAAATCATTTAAAAGATTCAACAAGTCATTGTGTTAAATCTTGATTAATTTCTTTACAAAAAACTCTTGTGATTTCATTATTATTGATTGCTATATAATTAGCAAATTTAGCATTTGCATCAATTAAAATATTTTTACTCATTTTCTTTAATTTCTTATATATAAGTATTTAATTAATTTAATACTCTTATTATATTCTTTGTTTAATGTTGAAGTTAAATTTAAGATTATAATTAAATGCTACTTTATTCTTTTTTTAGAATACTAATTTTATTTTTAAATAAATCTGTTAAATCAAGTTCAAATTCCATAAATTTATTTGTAATGGGATGATTAAATTGAATTTTATATGCCATTAAATATTGATAATTATCATCTTCTATTTGATCACTATTATATAAAGGATCATTTAAAATAGGATGATTAATAGCACTTAAATGTACTCTTATTTGGTGAGTTCTTCCTGTTAGTAAATTACATTGTACTAAACTTGCATTTTTAAAATTTTGTAATACTTTAACTATTGTAATTGCTTCTTTACCGTTTTTATCAACTTTAATCTTAGTTGAATCTTTGATATGATTTAAAGGTAAGTTAATGCTAAATTCTTTAATATCTTTGCTAAATGCATTTTTAACTAATGCATAATATAACTTAGTAATTTTATTTGCTTCTAAGTCTTTTTTTAAATGATTAAAAACATCAATATTTTTAGCAACTAATAATAATCCATTTGTATCTTTATCTAATCTATGAACTAATCCGTTTCTTAAATCCTTTAAATTATTTAAACAATAATTTTGATTTAAGTAATATTGATTTAATTCATCTATTAAAGTATCAGCTTCATTAAAACTAGTTTTGTGACACAATAAATTTTTAGGTTTATTAATTACCATTAAATATTCATCTTCATAAATTACATCAAATCTAATTTTCAAATTTTCTTTTTTGTTAATTTCATTAGATTTTTCATAAACAGTAATTAAATCGTTTTCTTTAATTAAATATCCTGGTTTATTAACTAAAATATTATTTACAAAAACTAGTTTATTTTTAATTAAGTTGCAAACAAATGATCTTGTAATATTTAGTACTTGTTTTAAATAATGATCAATTCTAATTTTTTGTTTATCATTATAAATTTGATTTAATATAGTCATTTTTTAATCTATTTTGTTTTTTTAATTTGTTTTTCTTTTCACTAATTAGCTCTTTTTTAATTGCAGGATAATAATTAAAAATAATAGTAATAATTAAAAAGCTAATAAATCCAATTGATCCACTAATTACACAAGTATCATTAAAATTAAAAATAGCATAATTATTACTGTGAGTATTAAAATGTCAATAATCAATTACAATATTTTTTAATCCATATTGTTTACTAGTTGGATTTAAAGTATGTTGTAAATAAAAATAAGATCCTTCATAATATTCAAATTCTGTAGCTCTACAGTTTGTGTTCATAATTCCACCAATTAAAACAAAACTCAAAGGGATTAATAAATAAATTCTTGGTGAAACAATTATTAAACAAATACTTGCTAAAATAATCGTAATACTTTCAACAAAAAAAACTAATGCACTATTATCATGAGCAAGTAAACTAAACTCTATGCCGGGATTTCCAATTGGTTGAACACTAATTAATGAATTACTTGCAGCAATAACTTCATTAGGTGAAATTCTTAATGCTCAGTACTGTAAATGTAAACTAATAGGAATAAGAATACAAGCACAAACTAAAAATACAATTGCTTTAATAAGAATTGCTTTTCAATTTAATGATTCTTTAATTATTATTTGGAATCATTGTTTAAATTTCAAATCATTTTCATTAAAATAAATTCTTTTTTTAAAAAATCATTTTGTATTAACTTTATTTTTCATTTCTGATTTCTTTTTGGTGTTTATTAATATTTTCTTGGTTTAAATCATCTTTACCAACTTGAAAGATTCTTTCTTTCTTTTTTAGTAATCTAGTAATATTTTGTTTATGCTTAATAATTACTAAAATCATTGATAAAAATAAAATAATACTTGACCCTAATACATTAAAGTATGTTAGTGTGCTTAATTCTAAGATATTGTGAAAATAAATATAATGTTCATTAATAAATTGTAAATAATAATAATTTAATCAAGGTATAAAACATAAAGTTCCTACACATCCTGCAGAAATTAACGAACTTAAAGATACAATTTTAAAGCTTAAAAAAATAATTATTAAAATAACACTTACAACTAAAAATAAACTTGGACTTATTGCTAAGATAACTCCCCCACTAGTTCCAACTCCTTTTCCACCCTTAAATTTAATAAAAATACTAAAACAATGTCCAAGAATTGCAAAAAAACTTGAGATGTATGCTACTGTAAATAAGTGACTAAAAAATTGCTGGTTATATTGAATTAATAAATGAAATATCAGGACACTAAATAAAACTGCAACATATCCTTTAATAAAATCAAAAAATAAAGTAAGTGCACCTAATTTACCTGAAGTGTTTCTAGTAACATTGGTTGCACCAATTCCCCCACTTCCTAATTTAGTAATATCTACATGTTTTGTTTTAGCAATAATAAGACCAAAAGGAATGCTTCCTAACAAATATGGAATTATTATAAAAAATAAGATTGATAAAAAAAATAAAAAACCTAGCATAATCTATTAATTAATAGCACATATTATATAATAAATCATAATTCTAAATTATGTATGAGTCCACAATAATAGGTTGCAGTATTGCAATCATCATTCTAATAGCATTTTATGCTTACTTTAGTGCGCTTGAAAGTGCAATTACTTTAGTTGATAAGTCTTCGTGACTTACAAAATCAGCTAAAAAAAATACAAAAAAATATAAATTAGCTCTTTATTTTATTAATCACTATTTAATGAGTTTGAATACAGTATTGATTTCTCAAACTTTATTAAGTGTTGGTGCTACTGCTTTATCAACAGTTTTATTTACAGAAGTTGGATTAATAATTGGTTTAAATTCTGCTGAAAGTTTTGGAGCAGGAATATCTAGTGGAATAATAACAATTTTATTTTTAATTTTAGGTGATAGTATTCCTAAAACTTTAGCAAAAAATAATCCATTTAAAATTTTTAATAATTCAATTTTTTTATTTATCTTTTTTTATTATTTATTTTACTTATTTAGTTATTTATTAACTAAATTAGTTCATTATAAAAATAATGTAAGTGCAACACAAGAACAATTAAAAAATCTTGTAAAAATTATGAATGATGAAGGTGTAATTGATGATGAAGCTGAATCATTAATTAAAAGATCAATTAATTTTAGTAATATATATGTCAAAGACATTATTGAAAGTAAGAGCAGAATCACTCATATTCATGATAATTTTAATTATTATGATGTATATGAAACTTTTATAAAGTGTAGATATTCAAGAATTCCAGTATTAGATGAAGATAACAAGATTGTAGGAATAGCATTATTAAAACTTTTTTTAGATTATTTAGATCCAAAAAATGATGAAAAAAATGCGGAAAACTTTGAGGTTAGTGACATTATGGAAGCACCATTAATTGTTTCAAAGGACGAAAAAATTGATGATGCTTTAAGAAAAATGCAAATGCAAAGAATGCATATTGCAATTGTTATTAATAATTATGAAAATCAAATATATGAAGGAATTATTACTTTTGAAGACATTATAGAAGAGATTTTTGGTCCAGTTTATGATGAAACAGAAAATGATATTATTCCTTACGAGCAAATTGATGATAATACTTGAAAAGTATCAAGCAATACAAATATGTATTTATTTTTAAAAAATCATTTCTATTTAAAATATAAAATTAATCATAATCTAACAATTTATCAATTTATTAAAGAACAATTAAGACAAAATAAGAAAATTAAAAGAAATCAATTTGAGTGACAAGATAAATATATTATTATTACTTGAACAAAATCTTTAAGAACTAAGAAGCTTTATTTTGCTATTAAGAAGAAAGATTTGCATGATGAAGAAGTAGATGATAGTTCATTAACAGAAATTTTGTTTATTAATAATCAAATTAAACAAAATTTAAAAGATAATGCAGATATTGAAATTAGTGTAAAAGAAGAACCAGTTAGTGACATTAATGAAAAAACCTAGGTTTTTCTAAATGTCATATTCAATTAATTTAATTCAATCATTTTTATTTTGGATATAAATTAAATTTTCAATAACATCATCATTTTTTTTAACAGTATAATTAAAAATTTTTGGATTAGATTTATTTAATTTAATTTTAAACATACTACTATTATTTAAATCATCAATATTAATAATGTTTGAAATTCTATTAGGATAATTATTATCTAAAAATTCTTGAATTAGATCAGTTTTATTGCAAATTTCATTGGAGTAATATGAAATTGATCATTCATCATTTATTTGATATTTTCCATCTTCAATTCCATGAGTATTGAAATATTGTTCATCATCAAAAATTAAATTATAAAAAATATTATTGTTTTTTACAGCTCTTAAAAACATTTTGTTTCTTGTATGACTTGCAATTTTTGTTCATACAATATGTTCTTTATAAAAAGCAAAATGATATAAACTTGTACCATTATCGCATAATAAATAAAAGCCTTTTTGATATTTAAATAAAAAATATAGCATGTAATCAAAAGTATCAAAAAAAACTCTTTGAGTATTAAAAATAATAATACTTTTGTCTTGAATATTGCTTAATGTGTTGATATATTCATCTAATTCTTCTTGATTATTCGTTAAATTTAAATAACTTCCATCCAAATCAATTTGTATTACATTTAAATCATGTGCTTTTTTATTTTCTTTAATTGGCAATACATAAGGATTTTTTTGATTTAAAGTTTTAATATCAATACTTGATAACAAATTGTTTTCAATTGCATCTAAAAAATTTGTTGTTTGTAAAATATTACATTTATTATCATAAATATTTATAATTGGATTCTGATTTCCATATAATGTATCAACTAAAGCCTTGTTATGTTGTAATGAAAATAAATAATTTTCATTTCACACTTCGTTTTTTAAATGATTAAAATTTATTAGTTTTGGAAATAATTCATTGATATTTAAGTTATCAAAAAAATAAAGATTTTTTTCACATTGGTTATATCAGAAGTTTGCTGAATATAATCTATAATTTAAAGTTAAAAATTGAAATGTATTGACATATATTGAATCAGTAATAAATAAATTAAATTTCTCTCTTATTTTTGTATTCATATTTCTTATCATTGTAAATATTTTATTATTCTTAGATTAAACATAGTGATAAAATTAATTAGATTAATTTTTATAAGGAGAATTCATATGAGTAAATGTTGTAAAACTTCTAAAGAAAAAAAAGATGAATGCTGTGGTTCATGTTCTGAAGATAAAGAACACAAGGATGGATGTTGTTCTTCTGAAAAAGATCACTGTTGCAGTGATGATGAAGAAGAAAAAGATTCTTGCTGCAAATCTGAAAAAAAACATGAATGTCATAAACATTAATCTTTAATTTAGCAAAAATTAAGTAATAAATATTTTTTAAAATTTATATTATATAAAACATAGAATTTAATAAAAATTTCTATGTTCCCTAAATGCAATTTCAAGTGCAACAACTATAAAAGGAGTTATTGCACTTTTTTTGTACAAAAAAAGTGTTAAAGTTAATTGACCATGGAATATACACATTTAAGTCTGAGTGAAAGAAATTTAATTCAACATTTCT
>JAFNRE010000079.1:0-3260 GCA_017385735.1 Mycoplasmataceae bacterium | reverse complement strand
ATTTACTAATCATTCAACATTTAATCCAGTTAAATTACTGGTATTAACATTACTAAAACTAAGTGTTAATGTTTGAGTTTGTTGTGATTGATTATAAATATTTAAAGTATTAGCAACAGCTTTAGTATTAGTACTTGTAATATTTGCTTTTATTTGATTTGGTATTATTGGACTGATAGTTATAGAGTTTGAAGTTAATGTTAAATTATCTATAGTTTCAATCAATCTATAAGTTAAATTAGATCCACTATTAATATTATTAATTGATAATGTATCAGTATTATTTGTATTTGAAGCTAAAGTTCATTTGCCATCAATATATTCTTCTCATTGATAAGATGGTGTTGAATTACTAATATAAACACTTGCTTTATTTGCTGTTAATGTTACATTTGAACCAATTTGTGCATCATAAGTAGTTGAATTTTGTACTTGAGTAGCATTACTTGATACATTAATACTAATATTACTATAAGTAATTGTTAATGAATCAACTTCACTTGCTTTATATGTAATATTTGTTGCATTTGCACTTGGAATAATGATACTTGCAGTTAAAGTATATGTACCATAATTAAAATTATGTAAAGTAGCAAAATCAATAGAAAATGGTGTATCTAAAGATGCTGAAGATGATAATACAATTTTATCATTATTTAGTGTGTTAGTTAAAGTATATGTAACTGTTCCATTAATATCACTAATTGCATTATCATTACTATAAATACTAAATTCGTAGTTTGGATTTTTATTTATTAAACTTTCATCTAAATTTAATGGGGTTGAATTAGCATTTGTATCACAAACAATTTTTGGACTAACTAAATTTGGTACTTGATTTACAGTAACTGTAATTTTATTAGATGTTCAAGTATAAGTTTGACCATTAAAAGTATAAGTTGCAACTAAATAATAAGTTGTATTATTTATTAAATTACTAAAAGTATAAGTAGAAGATGTAGCAGATAATATTTTTTCATTATTTGAACCATCAACTTCATATCATTGATAAGAAACAGCATTTTGATTAGTATCTATTGATTTAAAGGAATTATAAGATAAACATTCTTGTGTTAATGTTATAGATCCATCATAATTTACTATAGGTCTAGAATTACTTGTTGTAATTTCTAATTCTACATAATTAATAGTTAAATTAGCAACTAAACTATTTCCTACTATTCCATAACTATTTGATAAATCATTCAACTTAACACTAATAAGATTTTTTCCAACATTTAAAGAAGCATTATAGTTTAATGAATTATTGTTAAAACTTTCATCATTTAATGTTCAAATGATATTTGACGTAGGTTGAGTATCAAAAACACTTCCATCATAAAGTAATTTTATGCTCAAATCATAACTACTAATATTTTGCAAATCATTAATAGTAGTATTTGCTATATTATTACTATTATTATTTTCATAAATAGCCAAACTAAATTTGCTTGAATCATACAATGGATTAACTGTAATAGTTTGTGATTGAGTTTGTTTAATGCCTTTTATATATAAAACTACATAATATGAATTTGAACTTGAATCTTGTGTAAATGAATATGAATTACTGTTTTCATCAGTAATTGGTTTATTATTACAGTATCATTGATAAGTTACATTAGATGAACTATTAAGATTAATATTGCTTGCAGTTAATGTAACATTAGAATTATATTTAGCTTCATAAATATTATTTTTAGTATTAAAAGCATTAGTTACATTAATAGAAGAAGTAATTTCATTTAAATTATAAGAATCACTAATAATCTTAATTGTTGCATCATTTCAATTTGCATTATTTGCAACAATTACTCTATAATTTTGTGCTGAAGTTAAATTACTTACATCAAATGATGAACTTGAAGTATTGTTTGATGATACTGTAGTTCAAGAATTATTAGATTCTTCAACTTGTCAGAAATAATAAGCTGTATTAATTAAAGAACCAAAACTTGATTCATTAATGCTTAAAGTTCCATCATGTCCAGTATTACTACTAATAGTTAATTGTGAATAATTAATAGTATAACTTGCAGTAATAGCTGTACTAATTCCAACTAATTGAGTTGATGATGATAAAGTATATGTACCAGATTGAGTTAAATCAGAAATTGGTAAATCAAAACTTAATGTACTTGCTTGTGTTGTACTTACTATAGTTTTATTATTAAAAGTTAAAGTTCAAGTTGTATTTGCATTATTTAAAGAACCTAAGTATTGTTTTTCATCTTGTTCTAATTGCACATTAAACTTATATGAACTTGGACTAGAACCAATTACATTACTATAAATATCAAGAGTATTATTACTTCCATATGTAGTATTTAATGATCCAGTAAATGAAGTGTTTGATGGTGTAATTGTAATAGAATTTGAAATAATTGATGTTGCATTTGGATCATTATTATTTGTTACAACTAAATTAAATGTTGTAGTTTGTTGAATAATATAAGAAGGCAATGTTGTTGGTTTTGTGTTTAATTTATTACCAACAAGTTCTCCATTTACTTCTCATTGATATGATGCATTGTTATATAAATAAGTTTTTGCATTATTAATAGTAATGCTATCTGTGTTAGCATTAATACCATATGAGATGCTTGAATTAGTTGCATTAATATTTAAATCGTAATAATTAATATTGAAATCAGAAGTTGTAGAAATAGTTTTTATGATTCCATCTAATGAATAACTAAGATTTGCACTAATCTTGTTATTTCCTAATGAATAAGTATATTCAAAACTAGTTTTATTACTATTTGTTTGTTCTTATTGTCCATTCACAAATCAAGTAATATTTACATCTTTTAAATCATTTAAATCTAAATTATTTAAGTTTAATAATAATGTTTGAGTTGCATTAGTAGAGTTATAAATATTTAATGTATTGCTTAAAGAAGCATCATTACTAGTAATAGTAATACTTGCTTCATTAGCTATGACAGGATTAATAGTAATTGTATTTGAATATAAAGTTAAATCATCAATAGTTATAACTAATATATATGTTTTATAATCTAAAGAATTTAAATTAGAAATTGTTAAAGTTGTAGAATTTGATGAATTTATAACATTAGTTCAAATTCCACTACTTGTTTCATATTTTCATTGATATGAAGCATTATCATGAGCAAGATATAAATTATTTAAATTAGCTGTTAAAGTAACATTAGATCCTACATTAACATTATAAATATTAGAATTAGCAACTTCTTGAACATTATTATTTGTTTTTGGTGTAATACTAATTGCATTAT
>JAFNRE010000078.1:0-5008 GCA_017385735.1 Mycoplasmataceae bacterium | reverse complement strand
TATATTCCATGGTCAATTAACTTTAACACTTTTTTTGTACAAAAAAAGTGCAATAACTCCTTTTATAGTTGTTGCACTTGAAATTGCATTTAGGGATGCAATAGTTTATTAAACAGCTATTGCATTTTAATTTATCTTTTTTTTAATGTTTTATTGATATATAAACTATGCTAATAAAGTATTAACATTTACAATTTTATTTAAAATAACTTTGTTTTTATCAGATACTTCATCATCTAATTTTGTATATTCAATACTATTTAATGCAAGTTTATTCATTACAATAACATATGCAATAATAACTTTTACTAGTAACATTATTTGTGAAATTGCATAATATCAATACATGTTGTCATAATGAACAAAATAAAGAATTATTGATATAATTGTAAATAAAATTTGTACAATTGAATCACCAAAAGCAGTATATTTACATCCACCTTCAATCATTACAAAGAAACACATACTTGCTAAAGTATTAATAATCATAAATCCACTAAAAATGAACATGATGTTGTCATTATCAAAATAAAGTTGTTTATATGTAACAAATGAATTTGAAGTATTGTTAATGTAAATGAAATAATATTTGCTTGTTGATGGAAAGAAGAATTCATTCAAAGTTGTAGAGCAAGCAAACATACAAATCATGAATACTATTCCCATTATAATTGCTCAATTTAAACATAAGTATTCATTATGTAATGCTTGTTGTTTGTTGCCCTTTCCAAGTTCATTAGCAACAAAATATTGTGGTGCAATTGTAAATGAATTAAATATACCATATAAGAATAATTGCAACATAAAAGCGATTGAAGTTATATCTTTATAATAATTTGCTGCTGCTGCATAAGCATTTGCACCATTTAAATCAAAAGCTTCATCTTGAATTAATTTTCCACCATAATTAATTATGAATACTAATTGAATAATACTAATAATTGCATAAAGTAATTGATCAATAATTATTCCTCATGACAATTTAAAGATTCTTTTGATTAATTCAAATGAAACTTTAAATGAGGTCATAAATAATAATTCTTTTTCCAAATTTTCTTCTTTTTTTAAATTCGGATGTTTATCATAGAAAAATTTAAAAAGTTGATATCAAATTCTTCTAAATGTATCAATATATCTACAATAAATATAAATATAGATTGGTTGGATCATGAAATATACTAGATAAATTGCTCCTAAACCATAACAAGCGTGATCTGTAATCACGTTTAATTCATCTTGTGTAGTTTTGGATGTAATTTGATTTGTTACATAATGCAAGTAAAGTGGAGTAGCAATAATGAAAAATTTAAATGCTACAAATGATGATTCTAAAATTACTTTTGTATTTTTAATTGAACTTAATGTTGGTACATAAATTCAACCTCATAAATAAAAAAAGCCTATGAAACTTAAAAATCTTAATAAATTTACACTTAATGTTGTTTGATTTCCACTTTGTAAATTATTTCAAACCATTAAATTCATCATATCTTTTGCAAATATTTGTTCAAAAATCATTAAAACAAACGCAATAAAAAAACCAATATATATAGCTCATCTTACAGTTTGTCGCATGCTTTCAAAATGCCTTCTTGCAATAAAATTTCCTATTACAGGAAATACAGCAAATAAAAAAACAGTAATTAAGGCATTGAATGTAGAAAATACCCCATATGTATAATTAATTGCTAAATATACATTTCCACTCATTCCTTGACCATGATTAAAATTGAATGCACAAAAAACATTAAATAACAAAGGAACTAAAGAAGTAATAGTTCCTCAAATCAATGATGGAAGTAAAAGTTTTCAAAATGTAAATATAAAATCTTTTGTACCAAAAATTCTAGTAAAAAAGTTTTCACCAGAATGATTTTTATGGCGAAAACTTAAATCATTATTATTAAATGTAGTTTCGCCAAAAGTTTTAACTTTTGTTTCGGTTGTCTGCATTTTTTTCCTTTATAAAATTTTTATAAAATATCTTATCACAAAATTAAATATGAAAAATATTAAGTTTATTTATTTCAATATATCGATAAGATAAATATTTTTTTATTTGGTATTGAAGATAAATTTCTAAAAAGTTTTCAATAGCATCTAAGCTATTTTTCAAATTATTTTGTTTTAAATAATGAAAATACTTTTTTAAAAAAGTTGAAGGAATAATTTTCATGTTTTGTGTATTTTTCATTTTTTGAAGAAATTCACTAATAAATAAACTTAATTGTTTTAAATTAGTTTGTTTTTCATCATAAAACTGTAATAGCATAAATTTTTCATTTTTATTTTTAATAAAAGCATATGCATTATTAGCATATGGTATCTTTTCATTAATAAAATCACTTTTTACATCATAAATAAAAGAAATGTTTTTATCTTTATAAAAATATGAATTTGTAATGTTAAAAATAATTCATTTAATTTTTTTTAATTTTTGTTGATCATCTTTATATAAATGAATTTCTTTCATTAAATAAAAAATTGTTTTTGCCAATCTTTTTATTTTTGTTGGATTAATAATAATAGTTAAATCTAAATTATCTAAGTATTTTTTTAATTCTTCTTCTAATTTGATATCAATCATTTTATTTTTTTGTACTATAGATATATTTTAATCATTTCATGAAATAAAAAATAAAGATATGTTTTATAAAAAAAGTAATACTTAAAAAATACATAATTATTACTACAAAATTTTATTGCAAAGTTTAAAGTTGATAATAAACTAAAAATTAATCAAATAAAAATCTTTAAAAGATTATTGATTTTGTATTGATTTATTCATTAGCATGAATTCTTATTGTATTAAGTAAGATATCTCTTAAATAGATAATAAATTAATAAAACTATAAAAACAAGATTATATTTTTAATTCATAACAAAATATGGAAAAATTTCAAGTAGATAATTTAAAGTTAACAATATGAAACTACAACTTTTGTAACTCTTTTAAGAATTTTATTAATATATTTTAATTTTTTCATTTTGTTATTAAAATAAAAAATGTATAAAATGCAACAACAATTAAGAAAACTCGATCATAAACAAGTAAATGATGAAATTCAATTAAATAATAATCATCATTTATTAAAAAAATGAATTAAAAGAGTAAAGAAACATTGTTTTTGAGTAGTTATTTGATGGTTTTTTTGTGTTTCATTTATTATCACAGCAGCATATTTTGGTTTATTCTTAAATGAAAAAGATTCAATACTTGATACTAAATCTTTTAATACTGCAATAAATGTTTTAATAAATAAATATATTGAATTTAAAGATCTAATCTTACAAAGAGAATTTAATAAATTATTTCATCAACCTTTTTTTATAAATATTTTAATTGCATTTTGCCTTGCATTTTTATATCTAATTAGCATTTATAAAATATTCAAATTACAAGTAAAAATTACAACTAAATTAAGAGATATTAAAAAAGAAGCACCAGGATTTACTCATTTATATATCTTTAGTTTTTTTTATACATTATTTTGTTTTTTTATTCCAGTTTTATACTTAATCTTTCCAATTATAAATGTAATATCTATTAATAGATTAAGCAATAAAACAATTGATGCTATAGATGATGCAAATGCTTAAACTTAAAATTCAAAATTAAGACAAAAAAATATTAATTTTATTTATCAATATAAAAATTCTATTAAGAAATAACTTTAATTGCAATATCAAAAATCAATATTTAAGATATATGATTTGATTTTTCTTTTAAATTAGACAATAAAAATTTATTTTTGTTTATTTTTCATATTTATTTGTTCATAGTATTTTTCAACTATTGTTTTAAGCTTATCTTTATTGTTATTAGAATTATTTTGATGAGCATGAATGTAATCAATATTCTTTTTAATTGATTTTAGTCAAACAAGAATATTAAAAATATTTAAAAACCATCAATTATTATTTTTATTTGCTTTAATTCTTTGCTTCCATTTTCTTAAATATTTATTTAAGATTACAATTTTGTCAAAATACGGAATGATTTGGTTTTGTAATTTTAAAGTTTGGTAATAAACTACTATATTTCAAACAAAAGCAATAAACATTATTATCAATCCAAAAATTCAAATTAAATTCATATTATTTCATACAAAACCATTTGACTTTATAGACTTAATAACAATAATTTCAACACTAAAAATAAATAAGAAAAAACCAATTAAATAAAAACTAAAAACAGTATATAATCAAGATATACTATTTTTAAGATTTTTAGTTAAAGTCTGATAGTCAAAATTATTCATTCCTTAATATTTTAATATTAATCAATAAATTTTTTAATATGAACAATAAAAAAAGAAATATCAATAAAGATGCTAAATTTGCTAATGTAAGTAAATCAGCAAGATTATACGGCTTAGATCCAATTTGAAAAGTTACTATCAAAGTTGGATTAACAGGATTAATCATGTCATTCTTTTTAGGATTATTTACCTTTGTTGATCAATTAATGTTAGTAAACTTTATGCCAACAACTCATAACTATAGTTTTAATAGTTTGTTTTATGCAAAAGGACAAGGATTGTTTGATCCAATGCTAAATTATATTAATGCTAATGGTGGAAATGAAATTATTAATCACATTAAATCACAAATTGGAACTGATAAAGATGGATTATTAAATTTAACTACAGCAATAGCAAATACTATTGGATTAACTGTTTTTGATAGTGCAGGAGTAGTAAGATCTGGAGTTTCATTAATAGGAGCATTAAGTATCATTATTAACTCTATTCCTAGTTTGTTTGCTGTAGGAACAAGTGTGAAATACACTCAAGCATTAGGTAAAGGAGATTATAAAAAAGCAGCATTTGTTTGACAAAATGCTTTTGTTGGATGTATTACTTCTGGTTTAATTTGTTTTGCTTTATTAATTATTTTGATTCCAACAGTAATTCCTGCTCAAGCAGTATCAGATAATTTATCCAAAAATGAAATTTATGGTTTATATAGTTTAGCTGAAAAAAATTTAAGTCAAAATCATTGAGAT
>JAFNRE010000077.1:0-4724 GCA_017385735.1 Mycoplasmataceae bacterium | reverse complement strand
GCTGCATGACTAAATAATGCATAATGAAATCTTCCATATTTTCATATCCAATTAATTGATCTTGTATTACTTTTCATTTAGTTTCAAATAATTCTTGTGCATGATCATTATGCAAAAATAAAAAGTTTCTAATACTATCTACAGCACTTAATTTAATGCCTAAAGTATTGATAGTTTCAAAAATTTCTTGAGCATTTTCTAACGGATCTAATTTTATATTAACAACATTTAATCTTAATAATCCATCATAAATTTCATCTTTGATATTCTTTTCTCAATCTATTATTTGTCTTTTAAAATAACTATAAATGAATTTAAAATTATCTATAATTTTGCTTTCATAACTAAATTCATCGTTTTTTAATTCTTTTATACTTTTAATATTTAAGATATCTAAAAATGCTTTTTCATCATAATAAGATGTTTTTAATCTATATACTTTATTTAAAACATCATTATTAAGATAAAGAATTCTATTTGTTTTATTTAAAACATATGTATCAATATCTATATTATTGCTATCAACTGAAATTTGTGCATTATTATTGTTTTGAATCTGTAAATTATTAGTTGCTATTAAATTTAATGCTTTAGCAATTAGCATGATTGTAGTTATTCTTTGCTGACCATCTACTAGATATAATTTAGTATCATCTTCATCATTATTATTAGTATCTTCTTGATAAACCACACAACCAACAAAATATTCTTCTTTTGTTTTAGCTGCTCTAATGATGTCATCTAATAATCTTTCACATTCAATATTAGATCATGTATAAGGTCTTTGATAAATTGGAATAATAAATTGACCATTTTCTTTTAGTAAAACATCTTTAATTAGTGAATTAATTTTTGCTTCCATAGTTAGTTTGATTTCTTACAATTTAATAATCTATTTTATAAATATGGTACTGCAAATATTATTTAATTAAAAAGATAGTTAAAGATTATTCTTTATAACGTATTACTTTTGTTTCAATTTTTTTAATAATTTTTTGTGATAAATTATTCATATCAAAAAGATAGATTACATTTAATCTTGGATTAAATATTCCAATTTTGACAATATCATTAAAGATTTGTTGTTTTGAATGTTTAGCCATAATTCAATACATTGCTAATTGTAAAGTTTGATCGCTACTTAAATCCTTCTTAGAAACTTTAAAATCTCATAAAGTATCTTTTGTTAAAAAATCTCCATCTCCTGCATTAACAGTGTTTGTATATCCACCTTTTCCACCATCTACTGCTTCAAAACTAAAACCATCTAATATTATTGGTCCATATTGTTCAAAGAATTTTAATGAACGATTAATTAAGATTTTGATATTTGATATTGTTAATTCATCAGGAGTTTTGCTTTCATTTTTACAATATTGAATCATTGATACAGGATTTCTATATCAACCATCATATCCTACTAGCTTACAAGCATTAATAATTGATTGATCATCTAATCCATTAATATCTTCTAGTAATTTACTAGCATTTTTAATTGCTTTTTTGATACTATAATATTTCTCTGCTACTTGTGCTCCAATAAGACTTATTTTAAAAGCATTAAATTTATTTTTATTCAAACAAAATCTTGTTAAATAATCAACAACTAATCCAATTGTACTTTGTGAAATATTTTCTGAAGTTGCTAATTCATCATCTGTTTTTAAAAATATTTTTTCAAATAATTTTGGTGAAATATATCCACCTTTTGGTTGTTTAATTTCTTTAATTCTTTGTGTAACACTAGCCATAATAATTAATCCTTTATATTATTTTATAAAACTATTGAATCTTTTACAATATTTAGTTTTTTAATATGTTCTTCTTTAACTTTCTTTTTTGTATGTCTTTTTATAATCAATACAACAATAATAAATTCAAAGAAAGCAATAATAAACAATACCATTCCAGCAAGCATTAATGGAAATGTGAAAGCATCTAAATTTTGAAAAGGGTTTTGTTTTCAATTGCTTAATAAAATTGTAAATGATGCTCCAAATGATAAAACAAAAGTAATTAAACAAAAACTTCCTAAAACAATAATGATAATTGGCATTTGTTCATCACTTAATCCAACTTTTGCTGCACTAAAAATATAATACATAGAATAAGTAATACCAAATACTCCTAAATAAATCATTGATTTAGAATTGTATTTTAATTCTGGCATTAATAATTCAAATTGATTAGGTTCATTAATTTGTTTTTGTGTTCTTAAATTAATAAATGCTTCAACAACATGTGGATTGCAATTTGCATAATATTCATATTGTTTTAATCAATCAAAAAATACAACTGGATGATTTAATATTCAAGTATTTAAACTTTGTGGATTAGTTCTAAATCAATTCATTCAAGCAACTAACTGTGGATTTGAAGTTGGATTATTAATTAGTTCATTTAAATAATTCTTAATAACAACGCTTAATGAAACATGAGGATTATAAAAATCATTAGGTACTAAAGGAAATTGTGTTGGTGGAAGATTCTTACTTACAATTGTTGGCATATTTTTAGGAAATTGTGGCACTTCTAAAGGATATAAATAACTATTATTTTGTGCATATAAAGTTGCTAATGGTAATGTTGCTATACTACAAATATAACAAATTATTGATGCTAAAATAATGTTTAAAACAATCATTGTTCAAAATGGAGCAGTTCTTTTGGTCTTATCTTTTATTGGATAATAAACATAATAATACTTAATAGTATCTGACAATCCAATACCAAAAAATGCAATGATATACATGTAATTTAATAAGAAAATGATTGCTAGATTATAAGCCATTGGTACAATATCATTGCTTGCATAATTAAATACTGTAAATGAAATAATTAACAATCCAATTCCTCTAAATAAATTAATACACATTCCAGTAATTGCTTCTTGAATTAATCCTTTAATATGTCTAATACGATTAAAAAAACTATCAAGTTTAAAAGTAATTTTTATAGGTCCATAAAAAAAGATATAAAAAATCATCAAAATAATTGTAAGAATACAACTAATTGTTAAACTTAATCCACAACCAACTCCCTGTAGATTAGCTTTAACAGCTAATAAATAAATCAACACATAAACTAAAGTATAAAAAGTAAATAAAAAGTAGATGCTTGCATTCTTTTTAATTGTATAAATATAAAGTAATAAAATATCCATGAAACACAATATTAGAATGTAAAAACTACTACTATATATATAATTCATTCCTTCAGTAAATGCAATATAAGTATTTGGTAAATATGTTGAATAATACATATATAAATATGAAGCACCAATATAAATAATGATTAAAAAGAAAGAAATAAAAGTAGTATAAGCAATTGCATTTGAAATTGCATAACTATTTCTCTTCTTTGCATCAAGCATTTTATAAGGTAAAAAATATTTCATATACAAAAAGTTAATACTTAAAGCAAAAGTAATACACATTTGACAAAAAGCAATTGTAAAATACGCTGTTCTTCCTACTCCTAAAATTGTTTGTAATCCTAATTGGGGTATATATGAAAGAATAATGCAAGCAATTATTGGATAAATCATATTTAAAAAACTTGCAACAATAAAAAAATAACAGTTCCTTAAAATAGAAACTGTTGATAAAACACTTAATCTAAACTTGTCAATCTTTGATGATAAAGCTTGATGTTTTATTTCTTTTTCAATTTTTTTTGCTTGCTTTTGTTGAATCGTTTGCATTTTTTTATTCTTCTTTATTTATCAAAAGCTAATTTAATAACAATTGCATAACAATTAATTCCAGTATGACACTTAATAACTCCTGGTAAGACCGCTTCTTTAAACACTGGATTTTTAACTAAATTTAAATTTTTAATAACTAAATTTTTGATATTTAATTTAGTTTCATATTCATCATTAGTAGATTTTACTCCACCTTTTACAAATACAACTTCTTCAATTGGTAAATTATTTTTTATTGAAACTTCATTAAAGAATTTTAAAGCTTTTTCAATTTGAGTATTATATGAAATTGCTTTTGCAAAAAATTGTAAAGAATTTGACATTAATATAAGCAATTTAAAATTTAATAAATTTGCAAGTGCTGCTTTTGCTTTTTTGATTCTTCCACCTTTTATTAAAGTATCTAAATTATTAACAAACAAAATTCCACAATAATAATTCTTATTAATTTGATCATCAATTGTTTTTTGCACTTCTTGTAAATTTGAACCATTATAAAGCTTCTTTACTTGGTCCATAACAACTGTTGCAAAATAACTTACTGCATTGGATTTAATTACAATAAATCTTGTTTCATGAAATTGTTCATTAATTTCTTTCATGACTAACATTGCTTTATCATAAGTACTTGAAATTGCATAAGAAATTGGAACATAAATTACAAGTTGATATTGTTTTAATAATTCTAAAACTTTGTTTTTAATAACTTCTGGATTAACTAAAGCAGTTTTTAATTCTTTTTTTTGTAAAAGTAAATTGTCAATTTCTTGTTGCGAAATATTTACATTTTCTGCAAATGATTTAATTTCATTATTTACTTCATAAATGATATTGTTTGGAACAACAAAAATATCATTAATTACATCATCATTAATAATTCCGCTTGATGAGTCATATAAATATGCAACTTTTTTCATTTATATGCTTCTTATATAATTTTTTATTAAATTTAAATATTTAAAAATATGAATTTGAACTAGATTAATCTTGTGTATCATTCAACTACGTAAGTTTCATT
>JAFNRE010000076.1:0-8538 GCA_017385735.1 Mycoplasmataceae bacterium | reverse complement strand
TTTTACCAGCAGTTAAAACAGGAATACCACATGTTGAATCATAATTATCATTCTTTACAATATATTTTGTTGGTTGTAAATAATCTACAATACTTTCTAGTTGAACTTCTTTTATACCATTTGGACAATATTTATTAATTAATTCTTCTATCTTATTCATAAATAAAATTTCGAAATTGATGATTAAATATTTCTTTCAAATTTTTTATTAATTTTTTCTTGATATTTTACATTTAATCTTTCAATTCTTGCTTTTTCTTTTTTGATTTTTTGTTCTTTTTTATAATCATGATTATTGATTGAATAACTTATTATTAAATCATAACTAGCAAAAATTAATACAAAACCAATAAATGCTCCAGTAATATAAAATAAGATTCAGATTTGAACAAAATATAAGTGTAAATTTGCATAAGATGTTGGTAATTGTAATTGTTCATTAATGAATGTTCAATAACTAATACCATTAGTTCCATAAAAGAAGAAAGATATCATTAATAAGATTGCTGCAATAATTACAAGTTTTATAAGAATAGTATTTAATAATCATTTAATAAAACTTTCTTCTTGTTTTCTTTGTGTCATTAATAAATAATCATCATCTGTATTTTTTCTATATAAACTTTTAAAATTTTTTACTAATAAATGAAAAGCTCTTGATATTAAATAAACTAGAAAAATTGAAGCAGTAATAATTGCAAAAATTGCTGCAATAAATCAATATTTACTAAATGCATTTACAAAAGTATCAATGTGTTCACAATTATTAATAATAGCAATATCAGCACTTGCTATTAAAGCTAAAGTAACAATTAAACTGATAAATGCTAAATATAAAATAAATCTGTTTGTAAATTTATAAATTAAATAACTATCAATATTTTTTAAAGTTACAGTTTTATTGATTGAAACATAAATAAGTGCTCTAAAAGTTCTAATAATTAAAGCAATTAAAAAGATTGCTGCACAACTTATAAATAATCTACTTGAAGAATATAACAATGAAAAATGAGTACTACAAACTACAGAATTTGTTAGTCAATTAGAATGATTAATAATTTGAAAGGATTGTAAACTATAAGCATTAATAATTAATCCAATTGCTAATAAGATAAATGAAATTGCAATAAGGATAATAAATAAAGGTTGATAGAATCGATCAGATTCAGGTTTGAAAATGATTTTTTGTTTTTTATCATCTTCAATCATGTATAAAGTTTTTAAATTGTTTTTGTTAGGTTCATTAATAAAGTCATTAGATATAACTTTGTTTAAATTTGCCATTTTATTCCTTAATTTGTTAATTATTAATATTATAAATTATTTATTTACTTTATTTTTTAAATACAAATATAATGCTCCATATAAATTAGCATCATTTCCTAAAATTGCTTTTTCAAGCAAATTATCGTGAATTAAAAAATGATTTTGTAATAAAAGTTTTTTGATTTCATCTTTTAATTCTTTTAAATCAAAACTTTTATTGCTACTAATTCCTCCTCCAATAATAAATTTTTGGGGATTAAATAAATAACAAATATTAATTATTCCAATTGCTAAGTTTTTATATCATTGTTTTAATATTTGATTAACTTCTTCATTATGATTCTTAATTTCATCATTAAATATTTCATTATAATTATTTAATTGTTCTTTTAATTTATTAGGCAACATACCAATTAATGCTTTAACACTAGCAATATCTTCTCATGCAACATTATTAACTAGCATTTTTCCAACTTCTCCAGCAAATTGATTATTACCTTTATACAGTTTATTGTTTACAATAATTCCAGCACCAATTCCTGTACCTAATGTAATCATAACTGCATTTTTAATATTTTTTAATGATCCAAATTGCCTTTCACCAATAGCAGCACAATTTGCATCATTTTCAATATAAAAATCAGTATTATGAAATATTTTTTTAAAGTCTAATTGTTGATATAATTTTCTTTCTTGTCCACATCAATAAATTCCATTATTTTTCTTATTAATTACACCAAAACTACTAATTGCTATTGCTTTTATTTGATACTTATTTTTAATATTTAAATAAAGTTCATACAAATCTTTTTTAAATTTTAAAAAATCAGTATCAATTTCATTGCGAATTTTTCCTTTTTCATAAAATTGATAATTTTTATTGATAACACCATATTTAATGAATGTTCCACCAATATCTAAAACAAGATATTTTTCAACTTCTTTTTTAATTTCATTCATGATGTTTAATTAATAACACATAAATATCTATCAATATTTTTTTTATTATGTTAAAATTAATCTAAAATTTATGGTCTCAATTACAAAGAAAAACTCTTTGTCACTATTGTGACTTTAACCATAGAGAGGAAATAAAATGGCTAAATATGAAATTATTGTAATTATTGATGGCACATTAGAAGTTAAAGCAGCTAATGAAGTCAATGAAAAATTATTAAAACTTTTAGATAATACAAAAGATCTAAAAGTTACTGATTGAGGAAATAGAGTATTAGCATACCCAATTCAAAAAAGAACCATGGGATATTACTTTATTTATAATTTTGAAACATCAGATTCAGATATCTTAAGAGAATTTAGAAGATTAACAAACATCAACAAAAATGTTTTAAGATTCATGATGATTAACTTAGATAAAGATTATGGTGCAAGAGCAATTAACAATCCTAAGAAAGTTAAAAAATCCAATATTCAATTACAAAGATATGAAGCAATTCAAGCAAAAAAACGTCAAGAATTTGCTCAAGCTGGTGGTGAAACTAGTTTAAATAAAAAGAAAGTTTGAATTAAAAAAGAAAATCCTTCACCAAATAATAAAGATCAAACTAAAAAAGAAGTAAACAAAGAAGAAACTAAAGAACAAACAAATGAATAAGGTATTTTTATCTGGAAGACTAACAGCTAATCCTACTTCTTTTGCAAGTGCTAATACAGCAACTGCAAATGCTAAGTTTGATCTAGCAGTAAATGATTCTAGAAATAAAAATGAAACTTACTTTCTTCCTTGCATTGCTTTTGGTCCAACAGCTAACTTTACAATTTCTTACTTAAAAAAAGGAGATTTTGTAATTGTTGAAGGAAGAATTACTAGAAGATCATATACATCAAAAGATGGTAAGAAATTATATAGTACTGATATTGTTATAGAAAATCTTCAACCTGTATCAGAACCAAATCGTTCTAGTGTTATTAGTAATAATACAACTATGAATTTTACTAAAAATATGAATGCTAATATATCAACTAAACAAGATGATAAAGTTTCAATTGATGAAGCATTTATTGATGAAGAAAATAACAATCTTACTAAACAAAATCAAGTTGAACAAACAACAGATGATGAATTACCAGATTGAATGAATGATCTAGAATTATAAATAAATTAAAGGAGAATTACTATGCAAGAACCAATAACAAATCAAACAATTAATAAAGAAATCAAAGAAGCAAAACAAGAACTTAAAAAAGAAGAACAAACTTCTAATCAAAAACCTTTTAATAATAACAATTATAATAATCATAAGAAATTCTTTAAAGTTCACAAGAAGCACTGTGTATTGTGTCAAAAAGGAACTTTATGAGTTGATTATAAAGATGTTGATTTATTAAAACGTTATGTTGATATTGAACATACTGGAAAAATCTTATCTCACTATATTACTGGAACATGTCCAAAACACCAAAGACAAATTTCTAATGCAATTCATAGAGCAAGAATTGTTGCATTATTACCATTCATTAAAAGAGATTAATTATTAGAAGGAATTTAGTAGTATGAAAGTAATTTTATTAGAAGATGTAAAAGGTGTTGGTAAACAAAACACAATTCATGAAGTAAAAGATGGATATGCTGTTAATTATTTAATTCCAAGAAGATTAGCAGTTTATTATAATTTAAAAAATGAAAATGAACTAAAAAATAAATTAGATAGATTAAATAAAGAAGAAGAAGCAAGAAAAACTAAAGCAAATGAATTAAAAGAAAAAATTCAAGCATTAGTTTTAACTTTTTCATTAAAAACCAATCATGGTTTAACTTTTGGTTCAATTTCACAAAAACAAATTGTTGAAGCACTAAAAAAAGAAGGAATCAATGTTGAACATACAGCATTAAACAAATCCATTAAATTAGGAATTGGTGAACATATTGTACAAGTTAGATTGTATAAAGATATTAATGCTGATTTAAAAATTAATGTAATTCAAGAAAATTAAGCATGAAGAAAAAAGTTTTGAGTGAACAAGAACCAGAAATAATAAAAGAAACTATTGAAGAAGATTCTATTTTTGATATTGAAAAAAAAATTATTTCTGCATTATTTGATCAACCAAACTTTATTTCATATGCTGCAAGTAGATTAATTAGCAAGGATTTTAATCATCATATTTTAAGATTATGTTTTCATGAAATTGTCACTTTATATAATGAAAATGAAAAAGTGATTAGTATTAATCTTGTTAAAGATCATATTTTAAATAATGATTTAATAATTGATAATAATGATCTTGAAGAATTATTTAATGAATTAAAATATTCAATTCCTTTATCTGATATTGAAGAATTTAAACAATTAGTAGATATTAAAAAAGCTGATGCTATTAAAAGAAATTTAATGAGTTTTGCTGATAGTTATTTATTAAATTTAAACTTAAATACAGCAAATATTGAAGAAACTTTAAATACATTAAATCGTGAATTCTTTTTTATTACAAGTAGTTGGATTACAAATATTGAAGGAAAAAATTCCAAATATTTATTAGAACAATTTGATATTGAAGTAAAAAATAAGATTAATACTGGTAATATCAGTTTAATTGATAATAAATTTAATAGTCATAAATACAACTGATGTTTAACTTCAGTTTATGAATTATTAGATGGATTTAATAAAGAACAATTATACATTTTAGCAGCAAGACCAGGGGTAGGTAAAACCACATTAGCACTAAATTGAGCAACTGCATATGCTAAGATGGCATATGAAAAAAATCTTGAATTAAATCAAACTAAAGACAAAAAACATGTCGTTTTAATTTTTAGTTTAGAAATGAGTGCAATTCAAATCTTTGATAAAATCATTTCTTTAGTTTCTTATGTTGATTATTACAAAATTAAAAAAAGACAACTGCAAGTTAATGAACAAGCAAAATTAAAATCAATTTTAAGACAAGAACATTTAGAAGATTTACCAATAATTTTTTATGATGATGGTTCTTTATCTTTATCTAAAATTGAATCAATTGTGAAAGAAAATAATTCAAAATATATTATTGATCTTGTAGTTATTGATTATTTACAATTAATCAAAATTTCAGAAGATAAAATAAAATATAACATGACAAGAGCTAATGAAGTTGCTGTGATTTCTAAAGCATTAAAAACCATGGCATTAAATTTAAAAATTCCTGTATTAGCTTTAAGCCAATTATCTAGAAGAGTAGAAGGTAATAATAAAACTGAATCAAAAAGACCACTATTGTCTGATTTAAGAGAATCAGGAGCAATTGAACAAGATGCAGATGTTGTGATGTTTCTTTATGTTGATGATCAAGCAAAAGAAATGCTTACTGGTGAAGAAGGCAAAGAAACTCATGGAATTACTTTTGCTATAGAAAAAAATAGGTTTGGTAATAGGGGAGTTAGAGAATTAGAATTTGCTAAATACTGTTCGAGATTTGATGATAATGGTATTATTCCAGTAATTAATGAGGATTAGATATGAAAAAGAAAGTTAAATATAGTTTAATGGGTTTAGTTGCAGCAAGTGCAATTATCATTCCAGTAATAACAGTAGTTTCATGTGCTGAAATTACTAAAAATGCAGCAACTAATACTTATTTTGCTTTTAGTACAGTTGATGCTTTTAGTGGTAATGCATCAAATAGTGAAATTAATGCAATTGCTTTAGGAAAAAATGAACTTAATACTAAAGCAATTAATACTGTAAATAACAGCAACAATTTAACTTCTGTTACTAGTTGATATTATTCTGATACTGGAGCATTAAATGGAATTACTGGTACAGGAGCAATTGGATTTCAACACAATGCTTTAAATGATAATAATGGTACAAAAAAGTCTTTAAATGTACCAGCATGATTGCAACAAAACAATATTAGTTTAATTCAACAATTATTCACTAGTGTTTTAAATTATTTAGTAGGACCAGTTAGTTTAACAAACTATTTAGGACAAAAAATCTTAGAAGCTAATGGTACTAGTGAAGGTGTTTTAAGAATGGTTCTTGCTAATGGAAATTTTAATACTTCATCTAACCAATTAGGTAGTGGTATAAATACAAAGAATTTATACACCAATTTAAGTGCTACAAATCCTAATGATAAATCAGATAGTATTAATATTCATTCTTTTGCATGAAATTTAATTCATCCTACTCAATCAAGCAATATGCAAACAACATATTATTTGTATCCAACTGATATTTTTTATAATGTAACAAATTCAAATGTTCAAACTTCAAAAAATGGGAATGGTATAACTGCAAATTGATTAAGTTCTACTGCTACTGGTGGGGGAAATAATAATAGTAATTATAAGTCCTTATTAGCATCATATATGCCAGCAACTCCTGATGAAAATAAAAACATTTCAGGTAGTTTAAAAGATAATGGATCAAGTATAGATTATAATAATCAAATTTCAGTTGCAGAAGTTAAAAATATTAGTATTGTTTTTGAATTTTATTGTTCTAGTGCAGATACTCATAACTATACAACTAATCAACCAATCAATGCAACTCAAACACAAAATCCAACAAGTATTGATGGAGTAAATTATCCTGAAATTGATGGAAAACAATTAAACTTTAATCCATTTTATGAAAAATACTTTGTTTTAAATATTAATCCCATTTATGTTTCATTACAAAATATTGGAGTTGGATTAAAGCAAGCACAAAGTTATCAAAAAGCAAGTAGTAAATTAAATGCAAAAAATCCTGAAGTTGATTTACAAAATTATGCTGCATTAAATTACTTTGAATCATTAAATGTAATAAATAATGAACTTGGAAATAGTAATTTAGCAGTGCAATATAATGTTGTAAATAAAGAAATGGATAAATTAATTTGTACTCATCCAGCATATGATGAACAAAACAATAACTATGTAAAATACTATTCTTCTCCTGCTGCAAGTTGATGTTTTAGTAATATTCCAGCAAATAATGATTTGTTTAGTGAAAAAACTATTTCTAATTTATATGAAATGCAACAAGTTATTAATAGTCAAGCACTAATGTTTGAAAAAATTGCTTCAATTAGTATAAATACTACTTTAAATGAAATGTATCCAAGTGATGTTATTGCTTACTTAAATGGTCCAATTTCTTATAATGAATAATGCTTTATCCTAAATATTTTAAAGATTTTTTTCAAGTTGAAACCAAAAAACCATATTTCTTAGAATTAGTAAAAAAATATAATTTATTAAAACAAAAATATCTTTTATTTCCAAAAGAAGAAGATATTTTTAAAGCATTTGATTATTTTGATTTAAACGAATTAAAAGTTATTATTTTAGGACAAGATCCATATTATATTGAAGGATATGCTAATGGTTTAGCGTTTGCTGTAAACAAAAATATAAAGATTCCAAAATCATTAATTAATATTTTTCAAGAAGTTTATTTTGAATATGGAACAATTAAAACTGATAGAACTTTAATAAGTTGAGCAAAACAAGGAGTTTTATTATTAAATACAAGTTTACTTGTTATTAAAGATCAACCTAATTCTTTAAAAAATTTAGGATGAAATGTTTTTATTACTAATTTCTTTCAATATTTAAAACAAAATAAAAATCATCTTGTATATATGCTATGAGGAAATAATGCAAAATCTTTTTTAAATCAAATTGATCAAGAAAATAATTTAGTATTATTAAGTGCTCATCCAAGTCCTTTAAGTGCAAAAAAATTTTTTAATAATAATCACTTTAAAAAATGTAATGAATATTTAATAAAAAATTTTAGTACTAAAATAGAATGGTAAGACATTATTAAATCTTAATAAACAATAATAGTTAAGTGAAGGTGTTATATATGACTAAACTCAAACAAAAAATAGATAATTTGAATGATGAAGAGTTTTCGTTGCTCATTAAAAAATTAGCAAGTGATGAATATTTTTTAATCAGTGAAGAAGAACAAAAAGAATTTGAACACAGTTTTAAAGATACTGTAAATAGTTTTGATGTTTTTGAATTAATTGATACAAGTAATAAAGAACCATTAAATTATCCAATTGTAAATAATACATTTTATCTAAGAAGTGATAAGGACATTATTGAATTAAATGCAGATAAATGACTTCAAACTCAACCTCATGATGAAAAGAGATATGTGGATATAAATTATGAAAAATAATCGATCTAAAATTTTAAATTTACATGATTTGTATAAAGATGAAAATGCATTTATTAAATCAAGAACTGAATTAAAAGATCAAATTAATGAAATTAAAAATGAGTATCATTCTATTTTAAGCATTGTTCCAATTATTAATCAACAA
>JAFNRE010000075.1:0-13871 GCA_017385735.1 Mycoplasmataceae bacterium | reverse complement strand
AGTATTAAGATCTGGTAATAACATATGTAAATTCCTTATATAAATTTTTTTAATAATTAATTATTTGTATTTAAAACTTGATTTAAATTTTGTTGTTTAGCTAATTTTAATGCTTTTTTTCTTTCAAGTTTTTCTTGCATTTCAATAGCTTCTTCACCATTTGCCCTTAATGATCAATAAGTAATATTTAATACAACAAACACATAAGCTTGTATTGGATCTATAAATAAATCAAATAACATGTGTGGTAATGGTGCTAAGATAAATCCACCAACAATAATTAGACCTGGAGTATTTAGTGAACTTTCAACATTTCCATCATTTGGTCCAATTAATTGACCAATTATATAACAAAAAGATATGACAATTACTGAAGCAAAAATATTACCTCATAATCTAAATGTTAGTGAAATAATTGGAGTAAATATCCCAATGATTTCAAGTGGATTAATCATTACTGGAATAACTTTTCCATGATATTTAAACTTAAAGAAAAAGTGTCTTAAGAATAATCATCTTTGATGCTTTATGCCTAAATAAAAAATTCCAATTAAACAAATAATTCCGTTAGTTAGTGGAATGGTATAGTTTTGTGCTAACTCAGCAAATCCAAAAACTCCTATAATATCTCCAAAAAAGAAATAAAAGAGTAAAAAAGCAAAATATGGAGCAATTTTTTTATATTGATTTCCAGCAGCTCCAAACATCTCTACTGTCATTACTTCAATGACTTCACAATATCATTCAAATAATAAAACAATTCCTTTAGGTGCTTCATTTGGTTGTAACTTCTTAGTTTTTATATAAAAAACAATTGAAATAACAATCATTAAGAGTGAAGTGACAATAATTGTTAAAATTACATTTTGGTCAAAAACACTAATTGCACCTTCATGTGCCCATCCAGATAGTGTTCCTAGTGCTAATGTCTTGTTTTGAATGACATTAGACATTTGTGAAACTTTATTTATACTTGATGCACTAGTTAAAACAGGTTCAATGTGCACTATATCCTCCAAATTAAAAAAATTAAAAATTAAGTAATTTTTTTCTATTTTTTCTTAATAATAAAATAATTACGCAAAAATTTTACCATAAATAATAATATTAATATTAGAAACGTGCTACCTAAAGAACAATAAACATTAAATCAACCATCTTCATTTAACAATGAAACGTTATAATTCACACTAATTGCTCAAATAATGATGAATGGAATGACATACAAAAAATAACAAAAAATATAAAGAAAACTACTAATTGCCATAAAACCTTTTGGTTTAGTAGCATGTTCTCCATATTCTTTAGCTTTTCATAACAAATAATCAGGAATTTTTTGATGTAAATATAAACCAAGAATCACAAAACAAGTTGGAAAAATTCATCCTGTCATGTATGTAAAATGTTTTGTAATTATATAGTAAATTAATGTACCAATAAAACCAAGAAAAATACAAATTAAATAAACTACAAATACATCAAATAAAACGGTTTTTAATTGATATTTTTTTCTTTTAGTTTCTTTATTATTTTCTTGCATCTTCAAGAATTTGATATAAGTATTTTGCACTTTTTGTAATTATTGTAATGGTGTTATTTGATTTCATAATTCCAATTGCATCACAAAATTGTTTTAAATGATCAATATCTAAATTATTAGAATCTTTTAAAGTTAATTTTAGTGAACTATCACTCATTATTTTAAATTCAAGCAAATTTTGTGAACCATTTAATAAAGAAAATAATTCACTAACATTAAAGTCTTTTTTTACATTAAGATCATTAGTTTGTATTTGTGCTTTTCTTTTTAAATGTCCAAATGACAAAAAATTTAAGACTTTTGCTTTAATACTAATTTTTTTCTTATCATTATTTGCCATATTTATCTCCTAAAATATACTAAAAACAATTTTTTAATCTTTTTAAAACATCATTAATGCTATTATTCATAAAGATTTCACATTTTGCTTTTAAAAGTTTAATTTTAATATATTTTGTTTGTTTTAACTTATTTGGTCTTATAAAATCTCCATCACAAATTAATTCTCAAGTTTGATCACCTTCATTTATTACTCAAGTAATTTCAACTTTATCATCAAACAAAAAAGGATTTGTGATGTTTAGGTATTTTTTGTTATTGATTGGTAATATAAAACTTAAACAAAAAAGATTTAATGATGAAAAACAAATTGGACCATTATTTGATTTATTAATTCCAGTAGAACCAGTTGGTGTACTAAAAATTAAACCTGTACCAGCATAATCTAAAAATTCAAGATCATTTACTAAGATTTTGCCTTTTAAAGTAAAAGGATTTTGAATAACAAGATCATTTAAACTTACATAGGTTTGTAATAAATTATCTTGCATATCATAAAATTCTGTTTTTAAAATATAGGGATGAAAATAATTTTCTTGTGAAACTAAAGAAAACAAAAAATTCTTATTATTTTTTAATTCTTCATAACTTCCAGCAGTATAAAATCCTAAAGTTCCAGTGTTTATACCAATTAATTTTATTGTTTGATTATAAAAATGATTAAAAGTATATAAAAAAGTTCCATCTCCTCCAAGACTAAAAACATATTGAGGGTTTAATGTGTCATAAATTCAATTTTCATCTAATAGTTCTTTAATAGATGAAAAGTAATTTTGTGGAATTTCTTTATTTTTATATAAGTAGAATAAATATTTATACTTCTTCATTTTTCGCTATAAAAAAATTATATATTAAATGATAAAATGAACATATGATAACTTTTGATGTTCATGGTAGTTGTGTACACTCAAATCCTATTCAAACTGCTTTCTATTTAGGTCATTTAGATGTGCATTGATATGCAATTACTTATTTATTAGGTTTTTTAATAGCCATCATTATTGGTTGTATCAAAATGCATTATTACTATAAAGTTTCATATGAACCTTTTTTTTGATATGCAATTATGGCTATTCCTGGTGCAATATTAGGAGCTAGATGTTGATCTTATATTATTGGAGATGCTAAGTTTACAACACCTAATCCTTGAGATGCTTTTTTGCAATTTTTTGGAGGAGATGGAGCTGGTGGAATTGCTGGATTAGCAATTTTAGGAGGAGTTATTCTTGATGTCATTATTGCTTTAATATGATTTCCATTAATCTTAAAAAGAGCAAAATATAGTGTAAGAGTAATAAATGAGCAAGGTATAGAAACTTTAAAAAGAACAAGTAGTTGAATTTATGCTGATGCTATTGTTCCTTTAATAGTATTAGGCCAAGCAGTAGGAAGATGGGGAAACTTTACTAATCATGAAGTGTTTGGAGATTTAACAACTGCAAACAATCTTGATTTTTTAGCATATATGATTCCTGGTGTATTTGATAATATGTACATCATTCCACAACAAGCAACTTATGTTAATTTACCAGAATTAGCAAACTTCTATCAACCATTTTTCTTATATGAATCTTTTGGTGATATTATGCTTTGAGTATTATTATATTTTGTTATAGAAAGAATTAGATGGATAAAAAGAGGTTCTTTGGCTTGTGGATATTTCATAGGATATGGAATCATAAGAAGTGGGATGGAATTAAATCGATATGGATTTGATTTTATTGATGAAAGAGATATTCCTTATGGAAGCAATGGATATAGTTTAATGAAATTTGGATATGACAAGGATTATGTTACTGCTTGCTTATTTATTATTTTTGGTGTAATTGGTTTTGTTTTTGTAAATCTATATGTTTATAAAGCAAGAACTTATAAAATGTGAAGTTTTCTTTTACAAAAAGTTAGTTATCCATTTGCAATGAGTTTTTATAAATTAAAACAAATACAATTATTGAATCAAAAGAAAAGTCTTCAATTAAATAAAAATCAAAGAATTAGTTTAAGTACACTAAATACCAAATTAGAAGAAACTGATAAGAATATCAAAAGAATTAAATTATATTTATCATCATTAAAAGCATATGATCGAACTAAAGATTTAAAATACTATTATGCAGATTTTGATTATAGAAATAATTAAAATTTAGTTGATTAAAGGATTCAAATAATTTATGTTAAAACTTAATATTCCTAGTGAAGAAACTAGATATGATATTTTGATTATTGGTGCAGGACCAAGTGGTTTAACTGCAGCTATGTATGGTGCTAGAGCTGATTTAAAAGTATGTTTTATTGAAGGAAGTACTCCTGGAGGAAAAGTTACAAGTACAGATAAAATTGAAAACTATCCAGGTTTTGAAACAATTGTTGGTGCTGATTTAGCATTAAATATGTTTCAACAAGCAAATAAATTAAAAGCACAATATAAGTATGGTTGAGTTGAAAGTATTAATAAAGATGAAACAAACCATATCTTCATTGTTAAAACTAAAAAGAATGAAACTTATTATGCTAAAGTTGTAATTATTGCAACAGGAATGAAAGAAAGAAAATTAGGATTAAATAATGAAGATAGATTTGAATATAAAGGCATAAGTTATTGTGCAGTTTGTGATGGAAGTTTATATCAAAATAAAGATGTTGTTGTAATTGGTGGTGGAAATAGTGCTGCACAAGAATCTTTATATTTAGCAAATATTTGTAATAAAGTTTATTTAGTACATCGAAGAAATGAATTTAGATGTGAAGCAGTTTTATTAAATCAAATAAAAAACAAAGAAAATATTCAAATCTTAACTCCTTATATTGCTAAAGAATATGTAGGAGAACAAAACATAACTGGTTTAATTATTAAAAATGTTGATACAAGTGAAGAAAGATTATTAAATGTAGCATGTATTTTTCCTTACATTGGTTTTAATCCAAATACCCAATTCTTAACAAACTTAGATATTTTAAATGAACAAAAACAAGTAATAACTGATCAATCAAAAAGAACTAAAATCCCTGGATTGTATGCAATTGGAGATGTTACACAAAATAATTACAGACAAATAACAACAGCAAATAGTGATGGCACAGTTGCAGCGCTTGATGCTATTGATTATATAAATAAAAATGCCAATTACTGAAGTTGATAATTTTACTAAAATCATTAAACATGAATTAATTATTCAAAAATATTCATTAAAAGAAGAGAAATTGATTTTGTATGGTTTTTTCTTCCAAGATTTTTTGTTAAATACAACTAAAATTAATTTTAAATTTAACTTGATTTCTGATTTTATTTTAAATATTTTATCTAAAAACTTAAAGTTTAAAAAAGAAGAATTAATCAAAAAAAATAACACTATTTCTTTATTAGTTAAAAAAAATAAGAATACTGATCTTTTTCATAATGAAATTAATGAAATTTTATTAAATGTTCAAAACAATCAACTAAATAAGCAAGATTTTTGATTCTTTTTGATTGGTTGATTTTTAAAAAGTGGAAGTATTAGTGATTTAAAATCAAATACTTATCATTTAGAACTTAAATTAAAAGCAAATGAATTATTTAATATTTTTATTGATTATTTCATGAAACATAAACTACCATTTAAAAATTTAATTAGAGATAATTATTGTTTGTTTTATATAAAGAAAATCGATGATATTTCAGACTTCTTAAAAGGTTTAAAAGCAATTGATAGTATGATGAAACTTGAAGATAAACGTATTGAAAAAGATTCAAGTAATTATTTGCAACGTTGAGAAAATTTAGATATATCGAATAGTTTAAAAACAAACTTATCAAATGAACATCAATTAAATTTAATTAAAAAAATTAAGAAATTAAACCTTGAAGATGAATTAAAAGATAAAGAAAAAATTATTTTAAATTACAGAATCAAATACAAAAATTTTTCTTTAAGTCAATTAGCAAATACAATCAATAAAGAACTTAAACAAAATAATTATGTATCTAAAAGTAATATTGCTTATTTCTTTCAAAAATGACAAAAATTTTTAGATAATAAAAAATAATGAAATTAAATATAATTTTTATATGAAAAATAATTTTTTAAAAAAAATTTATTATTCATTATTAAGAAACATTTCTTGATATGAAATAAATAATAATAAGAATGATATTAAACAACAAACTAAAATTGAACAAAAAATTCTTGAATTATTAAATCCAAGAAGTTTTAGAATTACTAATACTAACTATTTATCAAGAAATGAAATTCCAGTTTATAGTTTACCTAATTTTTTAATTATCAATTGACCTAAGGGAATTGATAATTCATATTTTAAAAGTTATCAAGTATTAGAATATTTTAAAGATATTGGAATGATTAAATTCAAATTGACATTGAGTCATGATGTTTCAAAAGAATTTAATCTTAAAGGGTTTGATAATTGACAAGATATTTTAAAAAATTGTGAAAATCTTATTACTAAACAATTTAATGATGAAAATGTTACTTCATATTTATCATCATTAAACTTTAAAGTAATTAATGGAAAAGTTTTTGATAGTACTTTAAATCAATTAATCAAGCCAATTTTACAAAATCCTTTTATTAAATTAACTGCTTTAAAAATTAATATTGTTGCAATTGATTATTTAAAAGAAGAATTTACATTGCAAATAAATTGAGATTTAGATGAACAGTTTCAATTATTGTTACATTTAAATAGTAAATATATTGCATACATTAATGAACAAACAAAATTATTAAATGAATTTATAACTAAAAATGAGATTATCAAAAATAACATTAATAATGCAGATTTTATAAAGATTAATGATGAAGATTATTTAAACAATATTTGAAAAAAAGATTTAGTTGGATTTGAACAATATCTTGATTTAAAACTAAATATTGTTAATGTTGATTATGTAAATGCATTAGTTCAAATTAACTTTTATGATAAAAATAATCAAATTAACATGCAAAATCAATTCAGTATTTTATCCTTAAGAAAAATTATTGAAGACAAAAAGTTTCTTACTTCAGTTATTTATAACATACAATTTTTAAAGAGTTTAAAAGATGCGTTTTTAAACAATAATTTAAATGATAAAAATGTCAATGAAATCTTAAATAAATTTGCAATTAATACTGAAGAATATGAATTAAGATGAAACAGAAATATTAATATTCCTGTATTATTAATTGAAATTGCTCATAAAACTAATTCAAATATTTTTGTAAGTAACAAAATAACATTAAGTGAACTTTATCATGAATATAGTGATAAATATATTAGTCCAAGTGAATATAATGAACTTACATATAATGATTTAAATTTCTTTGATATTTTATTAAAAGAATATAAGACTTTACCAACTAATCAAGATATTTTTAAATATTTGATATTTAAATATAAAGCAGAATGAAAAGAAATTATTGCAGAAAATCCTTTTTATCTTGAATTTCAAAATGATACTAAAGACAATGAAACTATACATTTAGTACTAAATATTTTAAGTTTAGGTTCAAGAATAACAAAAGAAATTTATAGTGAACAACAAGAAGAAGATTTATTGAATAATTATAGTGAATTGATTGTTAAAAATTCTAAGATTACTCAATATTTAATGCAACTTAGTTTTGATGAAATTAATGATATTAAACCAAAAATTAAAGATAAAATTAATGATTTATTAAAACAAAATAATTTATATAATGAAAAATTTAATAATTTTGATATTAATTTAGAATATGAAAACCCATATAATTTTTTTAAATTTAATTTTTATAGCATTAATGAACCATCAATAAAAACAACAAAATATCTAAATATCAGTATAAAAACATACAGCTCATTGAATAACTTACTATTTAATACTGGTTTTAATGCTACTTTGATTGAATTATTACAATATCTTTTTAATAAAGATGCTTTTATCAATAAAGAAGAATTAAATAATCTATTTATAGAAAAAATTAATGGAATTAATTTAACAAATATTGATTATATAAAGCAAGATATTGATGAAAATAATTTTAAATTAGTAATTACTTTTAAATATTTATTTCCAAATATTGATTTTAATATCCCCAGATTAAATAAAGAAGCAAATATAAATGATGTTGTAAATGAATTTAGCATTTATTTAGCTGATACTTTTAAATATGAACATGATATTGAAAATGAAAATCAAGTTGAAGAATTTAAGTTAAATGAAATTATAAAATTTATTAATCAAGATAAATTCAATATTTTACTAAATTATGAAGGAACAGTTAAAGTTACTTGATTTAGTACAAATAATCCAATAATCAGTTATGAAATTGAAATTCCACAAGAAAACATCTTTATTAGTGATTATACATATGATCTAATGCAATTAAGAACTTCATACAGTAGTTTAAAAGAAAATTTTGATATTAATACAAAAAATGAATTAATACAAAAAATTCAAGCATTAAAAAAAGCTAATTATAGTGATGTTAAAGAATTGTGTGATCAATTATTTATAAATAACAAATTTAAGTGATTTAAATTAAATAAATTATCATTTTTTGTAAATACAGAGCAAAATATTGATGTTTTCTTTAACAAAGAATTAATTGGTACTTTAAATTAATATAAATTCTTAGAACATATTAATATGATATTAAAGTAATAAAAATCTTGATTTTTATTTTTATATAGAAAAAATAATTAATAATAAACATACATATTCAAAATGCATAATAATTCTTTTGTTTTTTAAAGAATTATTATTTTTCTACGTCTAAACAATTAGCATCAATAGAATAACTTGAATTATACAAATTATATGAATCTACTAATCAAAACAATGTATGAATAAATATCCAGAATATATTAAACAAGGACATAAAATTTTACTTTTTGTCTAAATTTTATGTCCATGTATACTTACAAAGTATGGGGTTTCCATTTCTTGACGCTAAATTAGCAAAATTATGCACAAAAATCATTTGGCTTGTGAAATCCAGAGTAGCATGTAAATTCCAGAAAGAAAAGACACAACTGCAATAGTTCTAGATTTAGTAAAAAGAGATTGTGATAATAAAAATCATAAATAAATTATTCGTGTTAGCGATGTAACTTATATAACCAAAACCTACGATGTTCCACAAAATTTTGTTTACCTTTAAGTAATAATTAATCATCGTACTAAGGAAATTGAATCATGTGAAATATCAATGTACAATGTTGCAAAAATTAATCATTGATTCATTTGCTACTATTAAGCATAAACTTGCTGGATCAATTGTTCATACTGATCATGGTGCAGATTACACATCAAAATCATATCAAAGCACCCTTAACAAGTATCATGTTACTCAATCAATGTCATGAGTTGGAAATTCGCTTAAGAACCGTGATGTTGAATTTTGATTCAGTATCTTTAAAATTGAATTAATTTATCTGTTATATATTAAGAGAATGTTATTTGTCCAATTAAGGCAAGCAATTGCAGATTATATTTATTACTACAACAATGTATGGATTCAAAAAAAAATTGAACTAGATGATACCAGTTCAATATAAAAGTCAATTATAAAAAAGTATTTTAATTGTTTGAGAAATTTTTATTCTTTTGTTTTTCACTATAAACACAAATTGCTCATCAAAAACATAACAAAACAAAATAAGCAAACATTGCTCCAAAAATTACACCAAAAATAGCATAAGATCCAAATGTAGGCATGTATAAATTAATACTTGTACTATTAGGGTTAAATTTATTAGTTAAAGCATGAAATAATTCTTGTAATTTGTTTTTATTATTGATTGAAACAATATCATACAAACCAACATTTTTATTTAAATTAGTTAATGTACCATATACACTAAAAACATTTCTAGTAAAGTAAACTAAATTATTAGCATCAATAGTTCTTATTGCACCATAAGAAATTCCTAAATTATTATAAATGTGTGCTAATTGACTTGTTGTTGGTAATTTATTAAAAACAAGTTCATTATTCTTATAAATTACAAATGCTGTGTTATTAACACTAAATCAATTTTTTACCATAGCATTAGCTAGTAAGGTTTTATTATTTCCACTAAAATTGTTTAGAATTTGGTTGCTAATGTTAATTAAATTATTTCCTTTTCCATTAAAAGTCAAAAATTGTCCAACTCCACCAACTTGATGATTAGATACAGTTAAACCAAGATATTTATAGTTTGCTAATTTATTATTGTATCTTATGCTTGCACTAACAAATGGTAAAGAACAAAAGTATACAAATTGATATGCAATATAAATCATTCCATATCCAACTATTTTGAAGTTAGGTGTTCCATGTTTAATTTTACCAAAGATAATTCCACCAAATGTAATATCACATATTGGACTAAACATATGAAATCATACTGTGCTTACTCAAGTATAAGGAGAAACAAATTCTGCTGTTTTTACATAACTTGGTAATAATAAAGTATTAAATCCAACCATTACAAATGTAATATAAGCTAATGCACATATTAAGAAATAATTATTATTAAAAATGCTTCTGTTATGTAAAAAAGCATAAAGCAATAAAAATATTCAAAAGATTAAATTACCTTGAATGGTTAAATATTGTAAAGAATCAAATCAAATTCCATTTTGTATTTTATAAAAAGTAAATACAACTACTGGAAAAGTTAATAAACAAAAAACTAAAGCAAGAATTCTGTTCCAAACTAAAAAATCTTTAAAATAAGGATATTTAGTTTTTAAATAATTTGTAGATATTGTCTGTTTTGTAATCATGATTTTTTATTATAAATAATATTTAAAAAAATTTTAATGAATAAATTAAAGCAATAAGAAAAGAGTAAAATTAAAATTTATACTAAAAAGGAGAATTTTTCTTATGATGAAAGAATTTATGCAAAAAATTGGTTCAAGTACTGCATTTACTATTTTCTTTATTATTTGAGTACCATTAGTTGCTTGCGGAGTTCAAGGATTAGTTGATCATGCAAATGATTGAGTAGCATATCAACATGGAAATGAATGATATTGATTTGATGCTAATAATTTAAAATCAGTTGTACAGTATGGTACATCAAGACCAAGTGGATTTATTACAACTCAAACACTGCAAGTTTGAATGAGATGTTTACAAACTTCATGAGCATTCTTAGGCTTCATGTTATCAACAGTTGTTATTCAATGAATATTATCTGCTCATTTTTCAAGAAAAATTGAAAATACTTTAAATCACTTTAGTTGAACTCACAATAAAGAAAAAGAAAATCAAAATACCAATAATTAATTTACTAAATTTAGAAAAGAAGAAAATAGTTTCTTCTTTTTTTTATTTAAATTCAAAACATAACATTTTATTAATTAGATAATAAGAAAAATTATTTTTGAATAAAGATATTTTTTAGTTTAAGTATGATTTATTATTCTGAACCAAGTGATGCTGATCAACTATAAATTGTAAATTTTGAACCTAAAGTTAAAATATAATCAACATTATATCAAACTCCATAATAATTAATTTTATTAATGGTTACAGTTTGAGGACTTGAAGTTGTATATGAACTTACATAAATAGAATATCCATCAAATTCATTTGAATTATATCCTAAAATATCTGCCATTCATGACAATTGTACATTTTGAGTAGGATAATAAGAATCATATCATACTGTTCAGGAATTTGATGTTATTTCATTTGCATGTGATGAACCAATTTCATTTGCAGGATTATATGATGTATATGCACTATTAGAATTAAAATTTGTACTTAAAAATCCATAAATTGGAGCTACATCAGTTACTCTTGCACCATCATAATCATACATTTCATTATAATATTGATTTAAAGCATTTTGTGCACTTCCACTGCCATTATATAAACTTGTTAAATTTAAATTAGAAGTCATACTAGCAAATGAATAACTATTAATAATAGGAACTTTTACTCCTATTGTCTTAGTTTGATTTGGTGTTAAAGTTAATAAACTAGTACCATCACTTCAATCTAAATTTACATTACTTTTACTATTATTTGCAACTGTAATTGAAGTTATTTCTGTAGCAGAGTAATTAATATTAGTGATTTTTACTGAACTTGATGATAATAAATCATTCATCAAATTAGTCTTGAATGTTGAATTATTATAATCATTAAAATATTGACTTAAAGAAGAAATACTATTTTGACTTAAAATTTGACTAGAATTTAAATTATTTAATTTCTCAGTAATTGTTGGAATAAGAATTTTTGGAGCAGTTTTTGTTTTTGTTCCAGATGTTGTTGATGAAGCTGATCCAGCTTTACTTGATGAACCAATTGAACTAGAAGTAGAACCATCTGATGAAGAACTAGTTGATGAAGATGAACTAGGTATTTGTGAAAGTGTTGTAACTTCATTATTAATCATACTTGTTGTATATACATAATCACCAACACTAATTACTGCATAATATTGTTGATAATAACTATTATTAGCAGTTAAAGCATAAGAACTTTTACCATCTGATGAACTTAAGTTAATGGTTTGAGTATCTAGTAAAGTAAAACCAGGAGCAGAATTTATTTGCATATTGGTATTAGTTGTTTTATTATATCCAAAATATTTAATGATTGCTTCAGTACTTGTTGAAGTTGAACTTGATGTATAAGTAAAATCTACATTAATGCTAGAAAAATCATTACTTTGAGATTTATAAACATAATTTGTATTACTTTTTACTTGTTTACCACTAAATGAAATGTTCACAGCACTAATAGGAGTGTTTGAAGTATAAGTAATTGATGTACTTAATAAACCAATTTTCTTTCCGTTTGAATAAATAACTACAGCAAAATTAGTAAATCCTGCTTCAATAATATTTTGATTTAATGTCAAAGTATTTGCTGAGGTTGATGAATCATTTATAGTAAGATTAATTCAACCATTTGGATTAATAAATGTTGAATTTGGAGTTTGTCATGGTGAATTTGATGATTTTGAACCATATCATTCATAAGTAATATCATTATTTGATCCAAAATCAGAATTACTGATTGATAATTCATAAGGATCTGAAGAATTAATAATATTTAATTCACTACTTAATTGTGTAACTGGTTTAGAATTTTCAGTTATTTGTAATAATCCAGTAATTGCATTTGTTTTATTTAATTTAACAAGTGATGATTGATAAGATGCTTCCATTCCGCTATCTAAAGTAACATTAGCAATAAAGTACACATAACTATATGCATTTAATTCATATGAATTTAATTCTAAAACTCCATTAGATGATGATTTATTATTAGATTCTCCTAATAAAATTCCACCATAATCATATTCACTATTTGTTGCATATCATGAATATTGAATAGAACTAATTTGTGTTGAAATAGATGACAAATTTAAATTAGGATCTAAATAAACACTTGATTGAGTAATTGGATTAAATGATTGATTTGCTTCTTGAGTGTTTACAAATTCTGGATTTTTTAAATATAATGAAGGTTTTACAATACTTACTGCATGTTGTATTTGTTTTTCTACTTTTTTAGTTTCTTTATTTACACCATTTTTAATGTCATTAGCAACACTATTTACATCACTATTTAATTTCTTATTATTTATATCAATTACACCAAATGCAATTCCAGCACCAATTGCACCTAAAGCTCCAACAAGAACACTACTTATTAATAACCTTTTAATTAACCCCATTTTTTTCTCCTTTTTGTATGCTTTTATAAATAATAAATAATCAATAATAATAAAAACTATTTCAATAAATTAGTATTTAAAATCTTTAATAAAAATCTTGTATAAAAATAAAATAAAATTTTTGTAAAAAAGATGAATTTATTTAATAATTAAATATTTATATGATATAAAACAAAAAAAGATTTGATTAATCAAATCTTTCCCTAAATGCAATTTCAAGTGCAACAACTATAAAAGGAGTTATTGCACTTTTTTTGTACAAAAAAAGTGTTAAAGTTAATTGACCATGGAATATACACATTTAAGTCTGAGTGAAAGAAATTTAATTCAACATTTCTTT
>JAFNRE010000074.1:0-4851 GCA_017385735.1 Mycoplasmataceae bacterium | reverse complement strand
GAACTATTACAAATATTGATTATAATAATATTCAAAATTTATTAATAACTCAAACAGCAAATACAGGAATAATAACTTATTATTTACAAGAACTTAATTCAAATAGTAATGTAATAGCAACATCAAATCCTGTAACAATCAGCTGTTCACAAATTGGTGGAATTACTTTAACTAATGCAAATATCAATGATAATATATTAAATGTCAATTTAAATACAACTAATACTGCAACATTAAATATTCAAAATAATACAAATCTTAGTTTTAATGAAAGCAATATATATTATGAAATATCAACTAATGAAAATGAATGAGTACCAATTACTCAAACTTCAAATTTATTTAATGTACAATTTGCAAATAATCAAATAGTATTTAGCAATTTAGCAAGTAATATTAGTTTTAATATAAAAATCATGAATCCTTTAAATAATTTATATAGTAATATTGTTACTATTCAAACTAATATTAATGCATCAGTGTGAACTAGTTTTACTTTCAATAATCAAAATTATCAACTTAAACCAAATGCAAATGGATTTTGTAAATTATTAAATGTTAATCAAAATCAAGAATTTAATTTGGAATTCAATCCACCAAATATTAATTTATCAAATATTGCATTTAATTGATCAATATTGCAAAATAATGTTTTTGTTACTCAAGGAAGTAATTCAAATATCTTTTCAACAACTTTTCAAAATAATGGAAGTTATATTCTTAGATTACAAATTGGTTGAACAAATAATTATTCAGCACAAGCTTATACATATTTCTTTAAAATTAGTGTAAATTTAACAAGTACACAAATTGATCAAATTGAAACAGAATTAGGGCAATTTTGTTCTAATCAACAAAATGTCTTAAATGTAATAGAAGCTTATTGAAATAATTCTCCTGAAGGATTATTACAATGAATAAATACAGCAACAAATAATAATTACACCTTAGCACCTAATGTAAATCCAGTGAATTTTGATCAATATTTTACTATTGTTAATTTGCAAGTTGATAATGCACAAGGTGGATTGATTCAAGCAGTTGTAAATACTTTACAACCAATTAGTCTTGTAAAAGAATATTATAGTTCAACAGGACAAGAATATGAATTAGCTCAAACAATACCAGCAAATACAAATATTATAGTAACAACACCTTTTCAATTGAGTCAGATTAGTTGTTATGTAAATACTAATGGTACAACTCAACTTTATGAATTTTCTATACCTGATGAAGTTGCTTCACAAGATGATATGGGATGACAAATACCATCAAATGATGAAAGTGGAATTATTAGTTTGTTCAATCTAAATGGATTTTGTCCAATAAATATTAATAATCAAAATTCAAATGGTGCTTTACCTGATTTTACAAATGCAACGATTGCACCATCTAATGTGGTGATTTGAAATATGAAGAATCCTGATGAAATTAACATTAATTATAATGCAATTGCAGGTTCATGAATTAGTTTTAATCCATTCTTTTATCCTACAGATGAATCAGATGTTACATACACTTGATATAGAGCAATAGGAAATCAAATGAATGTATCAAATATTAAAAATGCAACACAAATATCAGTAACAGATACACCATTTTTAATAATTCCTTCTTATTATCGAACATCTAATAGTACTTATACATATTATTGTGTATGTACATATCAAATAAATTCAACACTTTACAGTAGCAAAAGTCCTGATGTTTTAGTAAACTTTATTAATAATTCAACAACATCATAATCTTTAAAATAAAAGTTTAATTATTTAAAAAAAGAAGGCATAAAAAATGAAAAGAAAAATTTTAAGAAATCTTTTAATAGGATCTAGTGTAATTATATTAAGTATATCAATTCCATTGGCTTTTTGTTTATCACCAAAAAAGCAAAATATTAATAATAATTCAAGTATTATAAACAATGAAACTAATCATAAAGTAATTAATAGTAATCATGTGATTGTAAAAAATACTAATAACATTACAAATACTTTAAATAATAATTCTAATTACTATTTTCATGATGGTTTTTATACCAAATTATTTAGTAATGAAAATGTTGTTACAATTTCTGGAATAACTTATTCATTAAACAATTCTAATAGTAGTGCTTGTATAATAAGCATTAATAACAATATATCTAATCTAATTATTCCTGGAGTAATTATTGCTAATAATAGTTTTTATAATGTAACTTCTATTGCAAATGGTGCTTGTTTTAATAAACAATTAAGTAGTGTTAGTTTTCCAAATAGTATAGTAAGTATAGGAGCAGATGCTTTTGCAAATAATTTATTAACAAATCTTACTCTTCCAGTAAACTTACAAACTTTAGGTAATAATTCATTTTCTAACAATCCTTTTAGTGTTGGTACAGTAATTAGTTTACCAAGTAAATGTTCTTGAAATAAAAATGCAAATTTATGTCCATTTAACAATAACAATAATGCTGGTAGTTTTAATCGATGTGTAAAATATATTATTCAAAATTTAGCAGTTTATGGATATCTTTATCAATCAAATAGTTGACAAATTGTTTCATGAATGCCACAAGTTGCAAATTTAATACCATATGAAGTTAAAGCAGATAACAATATTTTTACTCAAACTGAACAAATAACTAATGAAGTAACACAAAAAGCTACAAATAATACTTTTAATATTCCACCTTTATCATTAAATAATGTAAGTTTAGTAGACAATGTAATTGGTATACAATATGGTAATTATTTGGTGCAAGCATATGGATTTAATGTTTCAAATAACAATGTTTCATTTTATTGAACAAATAATAATTTCCAACCTGGGTCAGATTTTGTAATTACTATTTCAAATCCAAATACAAATCAACAAGTTTATAATAGTAACTCTGGCAATTATACATCAAATTCAGTGCCAATTCAATATGGTGATGTAGTGCAAGTTTATTATAATGAAGGGCCACAAGATGAATCATATAGGTTATTAACTGGAGAAACAGCCAATCAAGCTATAAATAATTTATCAAATTGTGCAATTTCTCAATATTTTTGTTATGATTATTCATCAAATAATGGTACAACTAATAAATTTATAGTAACACAAGATGGTTTAATACCATATCAAAGTGTAATGCACGTTAATGTTAATTGTTTGCAAGAAAATGTAACAAATTTTAATTTGACAGGAATAGCATTAGCAGATCATATTATTACTGCAACAATTAATGGACAAAGTTATCAAGCATTAAGCAATAATAATGGACAGTTTAGTATTCCTATTTCAACTAATTCACCATTATCATTAGGAACTAATGTAACAGTTACTTGTAGTGGGTGTTTAACTTATACAGGTCAATTAATTGGAGATAATCCAATAAATTCTGGAATTTTATTTGAATGTGGAGGAGACTTTGGAATCTTACCAGATGGATATACTGGTACTTATCAATTATGAAATGCTTCTTCAACTAGTATGCCATTATTTAATAATCCACAAAATTCAAGCAATGATTCATACTCTTCATCCAATAGTATTATTCCTAATGATACTGCATTAAATATGACGCTTACAGATTCATATGTAAATATTTGAAACCAAACAATTACAAGTACCATAAACATTAATGAACCTGCTGGACAAAATTGTGCAAGTAATTTAGAAAGTGAATTACAAAATTTAACTTTTAATCCTTTATATACAAATACTTTAACAATTACAATTCCAAATACTTATACAAATTATTTATTTTCAGCAATTTATAACAAGAATATGATTAGTTGACAATATTCACAACAAAATAATGCAACTACTTATACATTCACTATTACAAACAATCAATTGTATACAGATAATACAACTTCAAATACATCAACAACTGGATCTGAAAATAATTATGGTTTTAATCAAAATTGAGCTGCTAGAAATTTCATGGTTGCTAATTATACGTTAAATGGTTATGGTGTTTATGAAGATGGATATAATAAAGCAAATTTCTATGATCCAACACCATTAATGTGAAAAACAATCAAAGAAATAACCGCTAAATGTGAGAATGATTATGAAAAAGCTGTAGCAATTAATGAATGAGTATATAACAACATGACTTATACTTATACATACACTTATGGTTATACAATTAGTCAAACCTTTAATCATTTAGAAGGTGTATGTGGAAATTTTGCTGATTTAGCAGCTGTAATGTGCATGATGGCTGGAATGGTTAGTAGAGTAATAACTGGTGATTGTTCAAATGCAACAAGTTATTTTGCTCCATTTAGTACAAATCACTGTTGAATTCAAGTTTGAGATGAACAATTAGGTTCATGAATTACTTTAGATCCAACTTGAGATTGATTCTTTCCTTATGGTGATGATCAAGATGAATTTAATCTTTGTAGAAGTAATATGTTTGTAAATGTTGTTTTTTGACCACCAAAAACAAATTACTTTAGTTACTTTGCTAATCATATGTATGCTGCATTATTAAATTATGATGATTACTTTAATGTACAAGGTGGAAATTGTGAATCTTATTATCCAATGACTTATGCTGCAGGACTTAGTCAATTATTACAAAGTACAACTACAATAACTGGTGATAACTCAAATGTAATTAATTAATAAATTTGTAAGAGGTTTTAAGTTATTTTGAAAGATGCTCGAATGCAATTTCAAGTGCAACAATTTTATGAAAGGAATTATTGTACTTTTTGTTTAAAAAAAGTAACTTTAAATAGTAATGAAATATTATTCTTTGGGGTTGTAAATGAACCAAATGAATGGAAAGGAAGTACATGTGATGAAAGAGAATGAATTTGAAAATTTAGTTAAGAAAAATGAATTAAAAAAAGTAGGAAAGAACTTATATTT
>JAFNRE010000073.1:0-6033 GCA_017385735.1 Mycoplasmataceae bacterium | reverse complement strand
TTTAAACAAACTATTAGTACACAAAACTTTGATTATGTTTCATTTGTAAATAGTGAACAAATTGTTTTGTTACACAATCCTGCTACAGATAAAAATAAAGAATACAAAAAAATTGTTAATTATTATATTTGAGCATTAGTTTTTGTTGTATCAAAACGTTTAGAAATGAATGATTTACAAAGTCACACAAATTACATTATGATTAGTAATCAAAAAGCTAAGGTTATTTTCTTTAGGCAGATTATTAGAGACATTGAAGATATTAAGTTTAATTGAGATGATGATTTCTTTGGCATAAAACAAATTAAGAATATTGTTTTTACCATGAACAAACAAATGCAGATTATGCAAGATTTAAATCAGTTGATGGACCATGTTAAAAATGAAGATGAAATTTTTAAACGTCAAACTGAAAGAACATCGATTATTCTTTCATTCATTGTTGCTTTATTAATTGGTTATGTTGATTTCTTAGCTTGTGTATTTAGTATTCTTCCTTGCTCTTGAACTGTTGTTACTTGAAATTGAATTCTTGGTACAATTGGATTTACAACTTTTACAACAACAATTAATCTAATCATTTTAATCTTAACGATTATTTATTTGGGTTGAATTAAATCGCGTTATAAAAATATTGATACAAGAGCAAAAAGAATTCGATATTCTAAAGATAAATTACCACAATATGTTTCAACAACTTCAAAATAATTTAGGAATTTTGGAACAATGTTAAACAATAATATTAATCAACTTAATGAACAAAATACTTTATTAATCAAGCAACAACTTCCTATTTCTAGCATGAAAGATGGAATTATTATTCCGTTTTATTTCAATCATAATCGTTTAGATTCATCATCTATTTTAGACTTATTAGAATTTAAAAATAATCTTGATAATTCAATTAATAATGCTTTAAAAATTATTAATACTAATCGTTATAATAATCAAATTGTTTATAGTAAATACGATTATAAAGAACCTTATCAACACATTGATTTTTTAAATAGAAGTCATCCTTTTTCATATATTTTTGAGTTTAATGAAAATGATTATTTAAGAAATTCTTTTCTTGGTTTTGATTTACATGTTTATTATGATCAAGATCATGACAATGTTAATGGAGGAATTAATTTACACTTAAAAGAAATAAATAACTTTAGTTTTAATAATGTTTTAAAACAAGTTTATTTATCAAACTTTGTTGAATTTTTTATTGAAAATTATTTAGTTCCTGAAATTGCTAGTATTTATCCGAATTTAATCTTAGCAAAATCATTAAACCAAAATTTTGTGCATCAACATTCAAAAGATGTTTTAACTTTAAAAAACCACATTTTTAGTCATTTGGTTTTAAATTGAAATAATCTTGTTAATGAAAAATTTGATAAAGAAGATCATGATTTTTTAAATAATGATTTCTTTTATAGTTTATGTAATGTATTTTTATTAGCAATTAATTTTTTAAATGTTATTCGTTTAGTTATTATTAATAAGAATTCTCAAACTTTTGAAAAACTTAATCTTGTACAAAATAATTATTCAACAGAACAAAAAGAAAATGATTTTTATTTATTATTTGTTTTATTTAACACATATAGTGATATTAACTTTAAAACAACAAAAAACTATAAAGATTTAACCGTTTTAAATTTTAAAGAAAAAGAAGAAGTTTTTAAATCATTGAAAATATCATTTATGCAATTTTATTATTTTCATAATATTGTTTTTCATGATGAAGCAAAAACATGAATCTCAAATATTAATGAAAATAGTATTTTAAGCAATGATAATGTTAATGAAATCAGTTTTATTATTAATGCCACTTTAAATTCTGAAAAATTCATGCTAAGCATAAAAAGCAAATTATTCATTAGTTTATATGAATTTTTAGAAATATCTTATGCAATTTTAGAAGATGAAGAATTTATTAAAGAAAATATTAAAAATGTAATAAGTTCAAGATTTTATACAAATAATCATTTTGCTGGATATAACAAAGATAATTATTTATTATTAACTTTTACTCAATCAAGTATTAGTGAAGAAGCAAAAAAACAATTAAATTATTTTTATGCTTTAGCATTTATTTATTTTGGTGCTAGTTATGTTGCATTTAAAGAATTAGAAAGTTACTCTAATTTTGTAATAAATAGTGGATTTAATCATAAGAATTTTGCTTATAGAAGAATTATTCGTGATTTAAGAGTTATTAAATTAGATTTATATCAAAATTTATATGGAATAGATTCAATTAAATATATAGTTAATCAAGTAGATAAACAATATCATTTACAAAACAAAGTTGAACATCTAATTGAAAAGATTAGAAGTGAAGATGAAGCAGATAAATTAATTGTAGAAAGAAACTCTATAGCTACTGCTTTTATTTGTGCTTTGTTTATTGGAATTATTTGATTCTGTGATCAATGTTATGCTTCTTTACAATCAACTGGAACTGGTGAAGGTCCAGTTAGTTATCCTGGATTTCCTGTTACTACTATTGCTATGCCAGTTATTTATGGATTTATTGGTTTAGCTGGATTTGTTTGTTTTATTGTTACTATTATTCTTGCTTATCAATGTACAAAATTATATATTGTACATTTACAAACACGGAATCGTGGATTGCAAAATGTTTATTAAGAAAGGATGGAAGTTTATGAATAATATTAAAAAAATAGATATTTATACTAATTATTTTTGAACCATTAAAATTCTTAATAAAAATTCCTTTATTAAAAATATTTTTAATTTTACAGATGAAGATAAATTATTAAGTTTAATCAATGATGAACTTGCTAAAATTAATCAAACTTCTTTATTAAATAATCAAACATTATTTTCATTAAATTCACAAAATGAAGTTGTGAATAAAATTGATATTAATGATAATTTGTATTATAAATACAATAATAAAGACCAAAAATATACTTATTCTTTTCGTATTAATCTTAATTCAAATTATGCTGCTAATAGTTTTATAACTTTTTTTGATCAAATTGTTGTTTTTGATTTAGATACTTATTTTGTAAATGGTGGAGTTAGTTGAAAATTTAATAATGATTGAAATAAGAAATTCTTTCAAACTGATAAATATGACAATTTAGATAATGAATTTGTTAATTTGAGTGCAATTTATTTAAATAATTTAATCAAAAATTTCTTTTTGGAATTATTAGCAAAGTTTTCTTTTATGGATTTTGTTAATTTATTAAATGAAAAGAATTTAAAAAATCTTCACAGACTACATATTTATACTCAAAGCATATATACAATTGATACTTTATATGAACAATGAACATCATATATTTATCAACAATTCTTTAATAAATTTTATGAAAACATTGAATCATTTAAAGAAATATCAATTCAAATGTTTGACTTCTTTTGTTTAATGTTTCTTAGTGCTTTTGCAGTTGGAGAACATTTAAGAAGAGTTTTTTATAACAACAATTCTAATTTATCTTATAAAAATTGAGAACATGATAATAATAGTATTAATGCTGCAGTAACAAATTGTGCTAACTTTTTATTTAATGAAAATAAAGCTATTTTTACTAAAAAAGAAGATTATATTAATATTGTTGCAGGATTAACTAGAGATAATGTTTTTTTATCATTACCAAATGTTACATATGATATTTCTTTAGATGCACAAGACAGTTTATTTACAAAAGACTTTTATTTATACAAAAAAGACATTTATTTATACAGCATTCTACTTTTATATCCTGATATGTTCAATATTGCACATGATTCATGTTTAAAAATGACTTATGATAATTTTTATGATAATGTAAAAAGGTTTTTTTATAATGAATCTATATTAAGTGAACAATTTACAAATAGAATAAGAAAAAATTTATTGTTAGAAAATTATGATTATTGTTCTTTTATGAGAAAAAACAACACTTTAATCTTTCATACATCAGATTTAAGTGAAAAAGAAAATAATACAATTTTAAGAAATAATGCTGTGATAGATTCAGTTGCATTAGGAAAAGAATTAAACTTTAAATTAATCTATACACAATGAAAATTAGGAATTGAATGTGCATCAATTAAAAATAAGTTTTTATATAGACAAGTTACACAAGAAACTAATGATTTAATTCAACCTTCTAATTTAGAAAAAGTGAATAATTCTTTTAAAGAAAGTATTATTCATTATGATAAACACTTACATTTAAATAGTAATGTGAAATTTTTAAATCAAGAAGTAAAAATTAAAGATGAATTTGATAAACGTCAAAGATTTATTGAAATCATTATTCTTGGTTTTATTGTTGCTTCAATTATTTCTTTAGTTGATTATGGAAACATGGTGTGATCAACTTTATCATGTTCAAGTTCTTTTAATGGAGCACCTTTATGAGGAGCTACACCAAATCCAATAGATCCTAATAAATATCCAGGGAATATGATTCCGATGTGGCAAAGTGGTTTAGGAGTTGGATTTAATACCTTTTTAATCTTAATTAATACAATTATTTTACTTGTAAGTTTAGGGTATTTAATATATGCACACAAGAAGAATAAGGATATAGCAAATAGAAAGGATACAAAATTATAATGAATCAAATTCAAGATAATTTAAATAAATCTTCTATTATTTCTTTTGAACATGATGATCTAAACAAAAAAAATATTCAATTACTAAATTTAGAAATGGTTTTTCCATATAATTTAAAGAATTTAAATTACCAACTATTTTTAAGACATGATCATACAAGAAAACTTACTAATGCAGAACAAAAAACCTTACAGTTTATAAGAAATAATGATCAGTATGAGATTTTTTTTAAAAATAATAGTTTTTGAGATGAAGCTAATTTAATTAATGTTTTTAACATCATTATTAAAAATATCATTAATAGCACTAATCAATCAATTCCAGTTTTTAATGAAATTAGCAATGGAATGTATTTATCTTCTATAAGAAATATTGGTGATGCTTTTAATGAAGATAATATAACAAATTATTCTTTTTTATTAGACATCAATCATAATTCATCTTTATATGAATTTGTTAAAAAAATTAAATTATCTTTTACTTTAAATAAATTATCAGAACGAATTTCAGGCGGATTTGTTTTTGATTTTAATTTTGATGAATTTTTAGGATTTGAAGATGGTATTGATTTAATTTATTTATTGAATTTATTTAAACAAAATATTAATACTCAATTAATGCCATTAAACATGGATAGTATTATTGAAATTTTATCTGATACAAATGGTTATATTAAACATCAACATGATCATACTTCTAAACATGAACATTATTCAGAATTAAAAAAATTAAATACTGTAATTGACTTTAAAAGTATTTCATTTGAATATTTACATGAATTATGACAAAACTTATTAGAAGAAAAATTTTTACATGCACATCATCATGATTTTGATTCTAAAAAAACTTCTTATTTAAAAAATGATTTATTTTTTGGATTCATGTTTTTATTATGTATGAATTTATATATTTTGTATGAATTAGATGCAGTTTTAACAGGTTTTGATAATTTTAGTGTTGTAAATAAAACTTGTTTATTAGAAAACTTAGTACAAGATAAAAAAAGTGATTTTAATAATCAAGATTATTTTTGAAATATTGTACATATGATTCATAACAATTATTTACATCATGGAGCAATTTTTCAAACTGCAAATAAAGAAACTGTAAATAAAGTGATTAAGCAAAATCCAGTATCTTTAAGTAGCGTGAAAATTAATTATTCTTTGTCAAGTCCTAATCTTATTTATAGTTTAAAATTGTTAGAATACAAAAATATTGTTCATTTTAATGAATTGTTGAAAAATGATGAATATTTAACTTTATTTTTAATGATTTTATATCCACAAGTATTTGTTTTAAATATGAGTGATAATGCTATTTTTCCAAATCTTGATTTAATTTATGAATATGTATCATATTTAAAAGATATGGATAAAAATGAATATATAAAAAAGATTAAAGAGTGTTTATGTGAAAATAATTATTATTACTATTCTTTTGTAAAAAATGATTCA
>JAFNRE010000008.1:0-6382 GCA_017385735.1 Mycoplasmataceae bacterium | reverse complement strand
GTTTCATAAATTTGAAATAATTCTATTCATTCATTTGGTTTTAATTGTCTTGACATAAAAAACAAAAAATCCTTTCTTATTAATGACTTTTTGTCCGTTTATACTTTCCAAGTTTAATTTTCAGTAATTTCAATTGGTGTTATAACTGCAGCAGATACTATGGATGTTGCAATAAATCCACTCATTCATATTTTGTAAATTTTTTTCATGATAGATATTCTTTTTTAAATAGATTCGCTTTTATCATATTCTTGTAAACACCAACTAACTAAAAATTGTATGTTTATTTATAAAAAATAAAATTTTTAGTTCACGTAATATGACATAAAATTTGAGTTTTGCACACATTCCATGTTCTATTTTAATTTCTTTATTTTAATACTGTTTTTTAAATAGAAGTTTCCAATTCTAGTTCTATTTAATTTAATTAAGATAGCATGTAAATTTAAATATTTTGCAAAATCATTTACAAAACTTCTTACATAAAAGCCACTAGAAGTATCAATAATTAAACTTAATTCTTGTTTTAAATCATCAAATGAAATTAATTCAATATTATAAAGTTGTACTAATTTTGGTTCTAATGAAAAAGTAATATTTTTTCTTGCTAATTCATATGCTTTTTGACCATGAATTTTTTTAGCTGAAAAATTTGGTGGAGTTTGATAATATTGTTTTAAATCTAAAAAATATTTAATCGCTTTATTGATTTCATTTAAAGTAATTTTAGGTTCATAATGAACAAATACTTCATTTGTATCTAAATCATAACTTAAACTTGAATAATGAAATTTTAAAGTTAATTCATAAGTTTTATCTTGATGTAATAATTGATTTAATGCTTTTGTTTTATTATTTGTTGCTAAGATTAATAATCCTGTTGCTTTTAAATCTAAAGTTCCAGCATGACCAACTTTTTTATAATTATATAAATGCTTAATGTATTGCACAACATCATTACTAGTTCAATCAATAGGTTTATCTATTAAAATAAGTTTTGATTCTAAATTGTATTCTTTATTCATTTTTAGTTACTTTATAAATAAAATATTGATATTTATGATCATTAACTTCTTTAATTTCTTTGATATAAAAATTATTGTTAATAATTCACTGATCAATTAATTCTTGATTGTTTTCTATTTGAAAAATATAATTATGAATTAATATATAATCATTTTTTAAAATATTAAAAGCATTAATTCCACCAATTCCACTAATAATACAACAATCAATTTCAATATTTGCTTTTTTTAAATAATTTAATCCATCATCAAGAATAAATAAAGCATCATGATTTAATAAAGCATGATTTTTAATTGCATTATTTAATGGACCTTGTTTATTATCAATATTAAAAAATTTTTTATGATCTTTAATTTTATAGTTATATTGAGACAAAAAAGCATGATCACAACCAATATCAGCAATTTTAATTCATTGTGGTTCAATCATACTATAAATTGTTTTTAATTTAATATTCATTAAAAATCTTTTAAGAAAGAACGTAATTTTTTATTCTTAGAAGGTTGTTTTAATCTTCTAATTGCTTTTGCTTCTAATTGTCTTACATTTTCTTTCTTTAGTCCTAATTTTTTAGCAACATCTTCATGACCCATTGGTTTATTAACACTAACAATTCCAGTAACTTCATCTTTTATTGCTAAACCATATCTTAATCTAATAATTTTTTCTTCTAAAGGAGTTAAATTACTTGCAAATGATTTATTAATTTGTTCATTTAACATAACTTTTTCTGCATGATCTTCAGGTGTCATTGAATCAACATCTCTAACAAAATCAATAAATTGACTTTCTTCATCTCTTCCAACTGGCTTGTCTAATGAAATTGGATCAATATTAAGTTTTTTAATTTCACTAATTTTTTTAATTGTAAAATTAGCTTTTTCTCCACCTAATTCATCATATAATTCTTTAATTTTTGGTTCTCTACCTAATCGTTGAACTAAAGTATGTTCAGCTTTCATAACTTTATTAATTGTTTCAACCATATGAACAGGAATTCTAATAATTCTACCTTGATCAGCAATTGCTCTAGTAATTGCTTGTCTTATTCATCATGTTGCATAAGTACTAAATTTATGTCCTAGTTTGTAATCAAATTTAGAAATTGCTTTCATTAATCCTAATGTACCTTCTTGAATTAAATCTTCTAAATCTAAGCCACGATTTAAATATTTTCTAGCAATTGAAGTCACTAAACGCAAATTTGATGTAACAAATTGGTTAAAAGCAAATTCACGATCACTTGGATCATCAGATTCTAATAATTTAGCAATTTCTTGTTCTTTTTTAGCTGTAAGCATTCTACTAGAACCCAAAGTAGATAAGAAAGATTTCACACTATCTTCCATCTTATCTCTTGCAGAAATACTAGATCTGTGATAAGCATGAATGTCAGCATCTTCTTCAAATTGTTTATCTATATCTTCTTCGAATGTAGAATCATTAACTAAATTAGTTTTTCTTTTTTTAATCTTATTAGATTCATAAATATGTAATTTTGATCTTACATTATCACCAGTTTTTGTTTGAGTGTTATCACCAAGATTTTCAATTGCTTCATCTTCTTCAAAAGTTTGTAGTTTAATCTTATTAGATCCAGATAATCTAATGTCTTTTCTTTTTGCTTGTTTACCTTTTTTTCTTTTTTCTACTACAACTTCTTGTTCTTGATTTTTTAATGGTTCATCTTTATCTTTAATATCAAGATTTTTTTTTGATTTATTTAATGTTTTAGTTTTCAATTTATCTTTTTCTTCTTTATTATCTTCTTTTATTTTCTTTTTTTGTATACTATTATTAGTTTCAAGTTGAATATTTGAATCTTTATTTTGTTTTTTAGTCATATAAAATACCATTTTTTTATTATATGTGATATAACAGTATTTTTTATATAATAACACAAAATTATATTACTAATTAACTAAAAAAAGTAATATAAATGATTTAAACTAAAGATATTTTACTTTTAATTTATTGACATGAAAAAAATAATTTAAAAAATTCTATAAAAAGTATTAATTAAACTAATGCAACAATTAAAGTAATAATGAACAAAACGCTAAAAACACCACAAGAAACATAAAATGCTGTTTTAGAATTCTTCTTCTTTAATTCAATATATTTTTCATATTCATCATAAGAATCCATATGATCAAAATAAGCATCATCTTGTTCAATTTTTAAAAAACGTTTAACTTTTCTTAATTTTATAATTTCAGTAACCTTATAAAAACCATAAGTGGTATGAGAAAAGATTAAACTTCTTCCACTAAATCAAAAAATTACAATTCCAAAATCAATGCCACTAGGAATTACAAAAGCATTTTTTAATACTTGTTCATGATCTAAAAGTTTATTATGAGCAAAATAAGCAATTAAAAAAATGCATATTCATAAAATTCATAAAAATCCAAAAAGAGTTCAACCATTACTAGTTTTAGGAGGATTTTTTTCTATATCTTTAGCATTTCAATTAATTCTTGATCTGCTAGTTTTATAACTAAAACCTTTACTTAATGTTTTATTTCTTTGAGTTCTGGATTCCATTTTTGTATTTGTTCTTTTGTACCAAAAACATAATGTTCTATTTTATCATTTACACTATAAAAACCAGGATTTTCTATAGGATTATATGAACCATATGGTTCATTTACTTTATCACTTTCTTTGGCTAAATCTAAGTTTATATTGCTTAATTCAGGAACAGCTTTTAATAAGGTTCTTGTATAAGGATGTGAAGGGTGTTCAAAGATATCATTAGTATTACCTTTTTCTAAAATATGACCTTTATTAATAATAATCATACGATCACAAGCATAATGCACCATACTTAAATCATGAGCAATAAATAAGAAAGTAATGTTTCTTTCTTTTGCTAAATTTTTCATAATGTTTACAACTTGTGCTTGAATAGATACATCTAATGCAGAAATTGGTTCATCAGCAATAATTAATTTTGGATGAGTTGCTAATGCTCTAGCAATTGCTATTCTTTGTCTTTGTCCTCCTGAGAATTCATAAATATATCTAAAAGCATGTTCTTGTTTTAATCCAACACTTTCAAGTGTTTCAAAAACATAAAGTTTAGTTAGGTGTTTGATTAATTTATTTCTAATTCTAGTTGGATTTGGTCTTATATACAATTCAATATAAGTATTACTATTTTTAATAATTTCTTGAACTTCTAAGAAACTTGATTGAATTCCAACTTTCACTCTAGATAAATCTTGAATAATTGCTGTTCGATCTTCTTTATACTCAAAAGAATTCTTTTTAATTAATCTCGTTAAATCTTTAAATATATCATCACTATTTTTCATAAATGAAATTAATAAAGGATCATATTGACTAATAATATTTTTTGATTCTTCTTTTAATGCAGTTCATTTCTTTTTATTAATGACATCAGTTTCATCCATTTCAATAAGATATTCTTTCATAGCTTGTTCATAATTTTTTAAACTAGCATCATATTGTTCTTTGATTAATTGTTCATCACTACGATTATTTAGACTTTTTTGTAATTGTTCATCTAAAGCTTTTAATTCACTAATTTGTTGATTTACTTTTTTAATATTTTGGTTATAAATATCTTTATTTTCTTTACCTCATTCTTTTGCAATATCAACTGCTTTTTTATATTCACTTAAATCTTTACCATATTCTTCTCATTTTTGGTGTAATTGAGTTTTAATATCTGCAAGTTTATTTGCTATATCTAATTTTGATAATGTTTTATTAATATTTGCATTTTCAACTGCTTTTAATTGTTCAAATAAAGGTTCATATTTATTTTGAATAGCTACTCAAACTTTATCAATTAAGAAATTAATTTGTCCACTTGTTAAATTTGATAAAGTTGAAAAAGTTTTAATAACATTATATCTTTCTTGTAATGTTGCTTTTTTGATGTCATAGTACAAAAACATGATTGGATTTTTATTATTATTAACCATGCTTCTATTTACACTTGCAATTTCTTCTTTGCTTGTACTTAAATAAGTTAATAAAATACTTTTTGCACTAATTCCTGTTTTTTCATCATATTCATTTTTAAAATCAGCAAGTTTCAAATTTTTCTTCTTAATAATTTTATTGATTTTATTATGCAATGGATTATTAAATAAAATGTCTTTATTTTTTTGATATTCATTATAAGCTTCAATTACTTGTTTTTCTTTTTCAAAGTAATCTTTACGTGCAATTTTTCTAAGAATAATTCTTGTAATATCTGTTATATTAGTGAAGTGTTTTGCTGCAATATTTAATACTAATTTAATATTATTATCTAATTCATCTACTGCTGAAATCATAAAATCATCAGCATCTTTTAAATCAGCAAAAAAATCATCAATATCATTAATACTATTTGTTAAATTAATATCATATGCATCTAATAAAGCATTATCATGAACAAAATTATTTCATAAAATAACTTTTTGTTCTTTTGATAAATTAATTGATTGATAAATTTGTAGATTTTTAGAATCAGAAACATTATAAAGTGGTCCTAAAAATCCTTCATCTAAATATGTTTCATTTTTATATCTATTATATAAACTTGAAATTTTTGTTAAAAAAGTATCTTGATATTTTTTATTACCTTTTTTATTATTTAAATAATATAAATAAATTTGATATTTCGTAATGAAAGTAAAATATGAATACAAAAGTATTGAGTAATATTTTTTATAAAAATCTAAATTAAATGTTTCAATTAAGATTTTGATTCTAAATTGAAAAACATAATTTAAAATTTTGTGAATTTTAATTAATAAATCAACCTTGTCACTAATTAAAGTAGAAGTTACTAAAGGTTCTTTAACTAAATCTAAAACTTTCTTCTTTGGATTTAATGAACTTATTGGACTTTGAAAAACCATTTGAATATTTTGACTTAATCATTTTTTTGTTGATTTTAAAAGTTTTTTGGAAGATATAAATTTATCATCAAATAAAATAGTTCCACCAGAGTTATCAATAATTCTAATGATAATTTTTCCTAATGTACTTTTTCCACTTCCAGATTCACCAACAATTCCAAAAAACTCTCCAGTATTAACTTGAAAAGTAATTTGATCTAAAACCTTTTTATTTGTTGAATAATATTTTTGAACATTTTGGACATCTAAAATTACATTATTTTTAATATCTTCATTTTTTTCTTCATAATTTAATGACAGTTTTTCACTTAATTTAATTACATGAGTTGTAATGTAATTAAACATTGCGATTTTTTCTTCTGCATCTTTTATTCTTTTATCGTTATTATTCATCTTAGTCTCGTTCAAAGTTCTCTTCTTGTTTTATATCATTTGTTTTTAATCAAACTGCTTGTTTTGCTAATTGAATTTTT
>JAFNRE010000072.1:0-4935 GCA_017385735.1 Mycoplasmataceae bacterium | reverse complement strand
TTTAGATTATGAGGTAATATTTTTGCTTCAGTAATTGTCATATCTTTTTGTTATATAATTGGTCAATTAATTGGACCAAGTGATGGAAATGTTGAAAGTTCATTAAATACGCCAGGTCTAATTATTGTTGGTGGATTTATCTTAGCACCATTGCCACACATGTTGTTTGATTTGTTTATAGACCCAATACAAGCTTATGTATTTGTTGTATTAAATATTACTTATTGATCAATGAGGACAAATGGTGAAGAAGCTATTGAAATGCAAGAAAAACTTGAAAGGAAACGAGCATTAAAATTAGCTAAGAAACAAAATTTAAATCAAGTTTTAAATACAAATAATTAATTATTAGAAAAAAATTATATAAGGAATTTACATATGTTATTACCAGATCTTAATACTTTATTAGATATCAAACAATCTGCTTCAAATTTAATTGCAGATTCTCATCACATTATTCATCATTCAGATACTATTGTTTTAGCTGATGATGCTAGAAGATCAGCAAAAGATGCAAATCCAGCAGCTAGAGCTGGATGTTATATTGGTGCTGGTTTGGCTATGACTGGAGCACTAGGAGTGGGTTTTGGACAAGGTTATGTTGGAGGAAAAGCTGCATTAGCTGTTGCTAAGAATCCTGATGAATATTCAAGAATTCGTACAATGATGCTAATTGGTGCTGCGATTGCTGAATCAAGTGCAATTTATGCTTTAATTATTGCTATCTTATTAATATTTGTTGCTCCTAATTTATAGTTTGACAATGAAACAAAAAATAAATAGCAAAGAAAGGAAAATTACATGACTAATATAATAGATTTAATTGGTTCATTGCAAGAAGTACATAGTAATTCAACCCAACATCTTGAAACTTTAACTCATACTCATAAAATTGCAAATTTAGTAACAACTTCATCTACATCAACTGATTCTACTGTTACTTCAACAAGTTTATTTACTCCAGGATTTGGTGCAGGAATTGGAGCAGGATGTGCCATGCTTGGTGCAACTGGAGTGGGTATTGGACAAGGTTATGCTGCAGGTGAAGCTGTTGAAGGATTAGCACGTAATCCAAAAATGGAATCTAAAATCCGTATGACGATGTTAATTGGTGCTGCCATTGCTGAATCAAGTGCAATTTATGCATTGATTATTTCGATATTATTGATTTTTGTAACTGGTGCATTTAATTAGGATAAATAAAAATGAAAAAAGAAAAAAATCCAAATTTAGAAAATATCAGTAATAATCTTCAAGCAGTAGATATTTTACCTAACTACATTACTGATTTAATTGAAGAAGAATTAAGTAATAATCCAGTTTCAGAAGATGGTACTATTTTTTTAGATGATAAATTATCAAGTGAAATTAATAAGAAATTAGACAATACTCCATCATTAACTTATTTTTCTAAAGTTTTAGATAAAACTATTTTATTAGTTGGATATTATGCTCCTAATTTTGTTGAAATTAAAAATAAAAATCAATTCTTAAGTAATGTAACTTTAAATGAACGTAAAAAAATGATTCAACATGTTTATTTTGAATTACCTTTATCTGAAAATAAATTAGATAAAAAAGAATTTGAAGAAATGCAAGAATCATCTAATAACGCATTATCTGCAAAAGAAATATATGCAAAAAGTATTAATAAATTAGAACAAATTCTTGATAGAAAAAGCATGAACAAAGAAGGCTATATCTTTTTAAATGAAAATGAAAGAGATGAACTTGGTGAAGACTTCTTATTAAATACAAGAAAATTGCATTTAGAAGAATATGCAAACATGATTAATATTGCTTGTGTAAAACCAGATATTGAAATAGAAATGGAAAAAAGATATGCTGAATATAGTTTTGATGCTTTAAATAAATTTAAACATTTAAACACAGTTATATATCCTTTGTTTCCAAATCAAAAAGTTAAGGGTAGAGAATATAAAGCTGGACTTCAACAAACAGATAAAAAACAAATGCCAATGATTTTTTGAATGTTAATTTGTTCAGTTTGTTTTGCTGCTTCAATTTGTATTATTATTTGAACATTTGGCTTTGTAGTTCCAACTACTGCTACAACTGGAATTTTTTATAACCCAAATCCTCCTGTTGATGGCGCATTAGTTATTCAATCATTATTTCCAAATGCCTGAACATTTTTAAGTCATATTGCTGCATCCATTACAACATTCTTGTTTGTATTTTTATTTGGTTGAAGACCAATGAAGCAAATGTTAGAAAAAAGGCATCAATATATTGCTAATCAAATTTCTAGTGCTGAAAAATTAAATAAAGAAGCAGATATTAAATTAGAATATGCAACAAGACAAGAATTATTAGCATATGCAAAATCAAATGAAGTTTTTGAAAATGCAATTAGAGATATTAATCTAAAAAAAGAAGCAGCTGAAAAAGAAATTAAATTAGAAGCAGCACAAATTAGACAAAATGCCATGAATGATGCAATTAAAATTCATGAAAATCTAAAGACACAAATTAATGATGAAATTGTTAATAACTCTTTGCAAATAGCAAGTGAATTATTAAAAAGAAATATTTCAAATGATGATAATCAACAATTTGTAAATGACTTCATCAAAAATTTAGAAAGTAATAAATAAGATGATTAATGAAAAGAAAGTAAGTCAAGCTTTAGCAGTAGCAATGTCTAGTTTGGCTTTTGAAGATCATGCAGATGAAGCATTATATGAAGATTTGTGTTTAATTAAAACTTTTAACAATACTAATAATGATTTAATTAATTTCTTAAAAAATCCATGAATTAATAAGGCACAAAAAATTGATGATGTCATGCAATTAAAAAATGTTTTTAATTATGATAAAACTGTTAATTTATTAGCAATCATGATAAAAGCAAATATTTCATACATGTTAAATAAAACTTTTAGTTTTTTATTAAAATTACTAGAAGAACGTTTAGGAATTGTAGAATTAAAAATTTATTCAACATTTGTATTAACTGATCTTCAAACTAAACAAATTGAAGATGCAATTAAAAATAATAAAGACTTACTTCCAAATAATTTTAAAGAATTTAAAACTACTAAAGAAATAGATGTAAGTTTAATTGGAGGAATTAAAGTAATCATTAATTCTAAAGTTATTGATAATTCATTAATCCAAAAATTAAGAAGTACAAAAGAAGCAAATAAAATCTACCAAAATACTAAAGCAAAGGAGTAGTATATGAGAACGATTGATTTAAATAAATTTTCATCAATTTTAAAAGAACAAATTAAGAGTTTTTCTAATGAAGTACAAGAATCAGAAAATGGAAAAGTTATAAGTATTGGTGATGGTATTGCATATGCAAGTGGTCTTGATAATGCAATGCTAGATGAATTAGTTACTTTTGAAAATGGCACAGTAGGAATGATTCTTAATTTAGAAGCTGATTATGTTGGTATTGTTTTATTTGGTAAATATGATGATATTAAAGAAGGCCAAATTGTAAAAAGAACTAAAAGAGTAGTTGAAACTGCAGTTGGTGATGCCATGATTGGTAGAGTTGTTAATGCTTTAGGTTTACCAATTGATGGAAATGGTCCAATTAAAGCAGATGGATATATGCCTGTTGAAAAAATTGCTCCTGGTGTTATGACTAGAAAAAGTGTTGATGTTCCTATGGCTACAGGAATTTTAACAATTGATGCAATGATTCCTATTGGTAGAGGTCAAAGAGAATTAATTATTGGAGATCGCCAAACAGGTAAAACATCAATTGCAATTGATACAATTATTAATCAAAAAGGCAAAGATGTTTTATGTGTTTATGTTGCAATTGGTCAAAAAAATTCTTCTATTGTTCAAGTTACAGAAGAATTAAAACAACGTGGAGCATTAGAATATACAACAATAGTTAGTGCAAGTGCGAGTGAACTTCCAGCATTAAAATATTTAGCACCTTATACTGGAGTAACAATTGCTGAATATTGATTGAATAAAGGCAAAGATGTTTTAATTGTTTATGATGATTTATCTAAACATGCAGTAGCATATAGAACATTATCATTATTGTTAAGAAGACCACCAGGTAGAGAAGCTTATCCTGGAGATGTGTTTTATTTACATTCAAGATTATTAGAACGTGCTTGTAGACTTGATGCTAAATATGGTGGTGGAAGTATTACTGCTTTACCAATTATTGAAACTCAAGCAGGAGATATTTCAGCATATATTCCTACAAATGTAATTTCAATTACCGATGGTCAAATATTTACTCAAACTAAGTTATTTAATAGTGGACAACGTCCAGCAATTGATGCTGGATTAAGTGTATCAAGAGTTGGTTCAAGTGCACAAATTAAATCAGTTAAACAAGGTGGAGGAAGTTTAAAACTTCAATTAGCACAATACAGAGAATTAGAAGCATTTAGTCAATTTAGTAGTGATCTTGATCCAGAAACTAAAAAAACATTAGAACAAGGTAAAAGAATTATGCAAATTCTTCGTCAACCTAATAATTATCCATATGATCAAGTTGATGAAGCAATTATTTTAATGAACGTTAAACAACGTTTTATTAAATGAATTCCTGTGAATGAAATTATTAATTATAAGAATGGTTTAATCCAATATTTTGCTCAATCAGAATTAAGAAAAGAACTATTAGAAAAAAAAGCATTTAGTGATGATTTGTTAGCAAAATTTAAAGATGCTTTTAAAGAATATACCAAGTCTTTTGTTTTGAAACTAAAAGACTATAAAGCATCTCAATATGGAGATGTAAGAGAATTAGGATTATAAACAATGGAATCATTACACTCCTTAAAAAGAAAAATCCAATCTGTTAAAAAAACAAGTAAGATTACTGAAGCTATGAAATTGGTTTCTATTGTGAAACTAAAAAGAGAAAGAGAAAGACTTTTAAAAATTCAGGATTATTACAATGAGTTTTATAATGTAGTTTCATCAATT
>JAFNRE010000071.1:0-4509 GCA_017385735.1 Mycoplasmataceae bacterium | reverse complement strand
GATTACAAAACATTAAACAATTAGGTTTGTGCTACAAGACTTTTCCAGGTGCAGTTCAAACGCGTTTTTCTCATTCTATTGGTACTTATTATTTAGTTAAGAAACTACTAGAAAGAAAAGACATTAATAAAAATTTAACTTTAAAACAAATTAATACAATCAAAGCTGCTGCATTGTTACATGATATTGGGCATGGTCCACATTCTCATGGATTTGAATGATATTTAAAAGAGTTAAACTATGAATCTTTTGAACATGAGAATTATAGTGAAAAAATTATTAATGATAAACGTTTTAGTATTTACAAAATTCTTAATAAGAATAATATTAATTCACATGATGTAGCAGATTTAATTCATGCTAAAACTCCACAAGGATTTTCTAAATGAACAAGTTATATTATCTCAGGACAAATTGATGTTGATCGGATCGATTATTTATTAAGAGATCAATATTTTTGTTTAGGTGTAAATAATAATTCAAGAAATTTATATCGTATTATTGAAAAAATTAAGATTGATAAAAAAATGCAAGTATTTTATTTTAACAAAGAAGATATTACACTAGTAGAAGATTTTTTGTATACAAGATATGTAATGTATAAAGAATTGTATTTATCAAAAGATGTTAATGATTGATATTTCATTATTATTCAAATTCTATCAATTGCTAAAAAACTTTATTTAAATAAACACAAATTTCTTGATAAATATCATCTACTAAAGGATTTCTTATTTATGTTTAATAATAAAAAAATCCAATTAAATAATTATATAAAATTAACTGATATTAATTTTGATTTATTTATCTCTTCTTTGCAATATGAGTCAAAAAAAATCAAAAAACTATATGATATTTATACTAAATGTGATCACTCATTAATTAAAAACTATGAAGCACTAAAAGAAATTATTTTTTATGATTTTGATAAACCAATTTTTATTAAGAATAATCAGACTCATAAACTTGTTGCTTATGATAAAATTGCTGATATATACAAAATCTTTTTAAAATAGGTATAATAAATAATTATTATACATAGTATAATTTGTAAAAAAAATAAGGAATAAATAATGGCAAGCACAAAACATAGTTCAGATAGATTAATAGATAAAGCTTTTAATATTTGTAATACACAATTTAAAAATGAAACATTTACAACTTCAGATATTTGAAAATTATTAGAAAAACAAGAAAAATTAAGTAATGAGAATGGTGATGATTATATTAATTTTTATGTAGATTTATTACAAGATCCAAGATTTGTTGCAATTGGTACAACTAAATGAAAATTAAGAGATTATGTTTCAGTAGAAGAATTTGAAAAATTAGCTAATTCAAAATATTCTAATGTTGAATATGGTAATTCTGAAGATAAGGGCGATGAAGAAATTATTGATGAATTGATTGATGAAGAAATTGATGATGCTGAAATTCAAGCTGATGATGATGATTCAAAAGAATACCAAGAAGAACAAATTGAAGATAGTGAAATTGATGAATTAGACGAACAAGAAACAGAAGAAGAAAATGAAGAAGACAATTAAAGATAATACTAATAATTCATCATATGCTGAATATGGAATTGTTAATGCTAAAAAGATTCTTAATAATGCATTAAAAAATCACTATGCAATTGCTCATATTAATGCTAATAATTTAGAATGAATAAAATCAATAATTGAAGTTGCTATACAAACTAATTCACCTGTAATTATTGGCTTTTCTTTAGGTGCAATTAAATATATGGGTGGATATAAGGTTTGTGCTGATATTTGTAAAGATCTTGCTTTTGAATTAAATCAAGAAAAAAAGATTCCAATTGTTATTCATTTAGATCATGGAGATTATGATGCTTGCTTAGAAGCTATTTCTGCAGGATTTACTTCTGTAATGTTTGATGGATCACATTTAAAATTTACTGAAAATTTAAAATTAACTAAACAACTTTTAGAAGTTGCAAAATTAAATGATGTAAGTGTTGAAGCAGAATTAGGAACAATTGGTGCAAACAAATCTGAAGGTGAGCTTGTTAATTTAGATGAATGTAAAGAAATAGCAAAAACAGATATTGATGCATTAGCAGTAGGAATTGGTAATATTCATGGTTTATACCCACTAGATTGAAAAGGTTTAAATTTTGATTTATTAGCAAATATTCACAATGAAATTAAAAATTTACCACTAGTTTTACATGGTGGAACAGGAATTAGTGAAAATCAAATTCTAAAATCTATTCAATATGGAATTTGCAAAATTAATATCAATACTGAATGTCAAATTGCTTTTCAAAAAGAAGTTAGAAAATACTTTGAACAAAGAAAAGATTTAAACTATGATGATAAAGGTTATGATCCTAGAAAAATAATTGCTACTGGTATTAAAGGTGTAAAAGAAGTTATTGAAAATAAATTAAAACTTTTTGGAAGTTATGGAGTAATTAAATAATGGGTTTTTCAACAGGAATAGTTGGTTTACCAAATGTCGGAAAATCTACATTGTTCTCAGCAATTACTAATGTAAAAGCTGAAATTAGTAATTATGCTTTTACTACAATTGAACCTAATATTGGTATAGTTGATTATTATGATAAAGATTTAGTTTTTCTAGCAGATATTTACAAACCTAAAAAGATTGTTTTTTCTCAATGTAAATTTGTTGATATTGCAGGATTAATTAAAGGTGCAAGTAAAGGTGAAGGATTAGGTAATAAATTTCTACAAAATATTAAAGAAGTTGATGTAATTTGTCATGTTGTTCGTTGTTTTGATGATAATAGTATTTTAAGAACAGGGGCAGATCCAATTACTGATGTACAAGTTATTAATTTAGAATTAATTTATGCAGATTTAGAGCAAGTAAACAATAGGATTTTAAAAGTAAAAAAGAAAGCTGAAAGTGGCGATAAACTTGCTAAATTTGAATATAATTTATGTTTAAAATTAAAAACTACTTTAGAAGCTGATAAATTTGTTAATGAATTAATTTTTGATGAACAAGAATTAGCAATAATTAAAACTTATAATTTATTAACATTTAAACCATTTTTTTATGTTGCAAACATTAATGATGATCAAATTGAAAATCCACATGATAATCAAAATTATTTAAATTTAAAAAAATTTATTGAAAGAACTCAACCTAATTCAATTATTGTTCCAATATCCTGTAGATATGAACTAGAACTTTCAGAATTAAAAGAAAATGAAAGAAGTCAATTTTTAAGTTCTCCTGAAGTTTATGAATCTGGGTTAAATAAAATTGTTGCTTGTAGTTATAAATTATTAAATTATGAAACTTTTTATACAGCTGGAAGTGATGAAGTAAGAGCCTGATTATTTAAAAAAGGAATGGATGCACAAGAATGTGCAGGACTTATTCATACAGATTTTATTAAAAATTTTATTAGAGCAGAAATTATCAAATTTATTGATTTTAAGCAATATCAGTCTGAATTAGCAGTAAAAAATGCTGGTAAATTATTTATTGAAGGAAAAAAGTATTTAATTTGCAATCAAGACATTGTACATTTTATTATTAATAAATAATGATGAAAAAAAGTAATGTTTTTAAAAGTATGAATGAAAATTGGATCCAAGTTATTACTGGTCCAATGTTTAGTGGTAAAACTACAGAATTATTATCTTTTATTGAAAGATATTCATATGCTGGGATTAATGCTTTAGGTATTATGAATGAGCTTGATACAAGAAGCAATGATGATTTTATTCATTCAAGAAATGGCCATAAGTTAAAAGCAATTAAAGTAAAAAAATCTATTGATATTTTAGACTATATCATTAAAAATGAATTAAAGAATAAAATTCAAATTATTGCAATTGATGAAGTGCAATTCTTTGATTGTGAAATTGTTGATGTAATCAAGAAATTAGCAAAAATGAAATTTATTGTGATTTGTTCAGGATTAGATTTAGATTATAATGGTAATACTTTTGGACAAATGCCAAAACTACTAGCAATTGCTGATAGTGTGATTAAATTGACTGCAATTTGTTCTGTTTGTGGAGGAGCTGCTACTAAAACTTATTTAACAAATCACAAAAAAACTAAGAAAACAAATAATAATCCAATTGTAATTGGTGATACAAATATGTTTGAAGCACGTTGCAATAAACATTTTGTTTATAAAACTAAATAACTTCAAATTGTTAAAATTAGAATATAATGAAAAGAAATTTAGAATATCTTATTAATAAAAAACGCAAATTAACAAACTTTTTCATGAATTATTCAATTATTCATTTAATTGTTTTTTGCTCTTTATTTTTAGCTTGATTATTTGCTATAGTTGATATTTTTTATATAAAAACTATTCAAAGTAATTTGAATAATAATATTTTTTATTTTTTGAATAACACTTATTTTTTTAATAAAGCAACTGATCAAGTTATCTTTTTATTCAATCCTTTTGCAATTACTATGACAATTTTTATTGCTATAAGTATTTTGCTAGAGATTTTTGTTTGATTAAATAATTTATTAACATCT
>JAFNRE010000070.1:0-4822 GCA_017385735.1 Mycoplasmataceae bacterium | reverse complement strand
TTGATTTCATTGAAGATCTTATTTATTTTAATTACATTATCTACTACAGCATCAATATGAAAACGAATTATTGGGACTTTATAAGCACTCATTTCTTTTGCTAAATAAGTTCTAAATAAACCTGCATGTTTGTTTAGAACACCAACATCATCTTCTATTTGTTCTCTATTTCTTGAATCTACATAAACATCACAATAAGAATTGTCTACAGAAAGTTTTAAATCAGTAAAACAAATGCTGCTTTTATTTAAATTTATATCTGATTTTAATTTATATCAAGCTTCATTTAAATATTTTAAAATGACGGCTTCTTTTTTTTGTTTAGCAAATTTAACATTACTACTTTTTCTCATTATTATTACTCATTTTAGCTAATAAATCGACTTTTTTATCTATAAAACATTCTAAGATATCATTTTCTTTAATATCATTAAATCCAGTAATGGTTAGACCACATTCTTTACCTTCTTTAATTTCTTTCACATCATCCTTTAAATGTTTTAGTGATGAAATTGTAGAAGTATAAACAACAATTCCATCTCTTATAACTCTTACATTGCTGTTTCTAACTATTTTACCACTTGTTACAACACATCCAGCTATTGTACCAATACTACTTGCTTTAAAAATTGCTTGAACTTTTGCTTCACCAACAATTTCTTCTTCATATACTGGATCTAATGTACCTATTAATATCTTTTCCATTTGGTCTTTTAATGCATAAATAACATTTTGGAAAATGATTTTAATGCCAATATTGTTTGCTAAATCTCTTACACTTTTTACTGGTCTTACATTAAATCCAATAATTAAAGCATTACTTGCTTTTGCTAATTTAACATCTGATTCACTAATTGCACCAATTGCACTTCTAATAATTTTTAAAGTTGTGCCATCAATATTAATTTTTTCAAATAAATTTTTAATAGCTTCAATACTTCCATTTACATCTGCTCTTAAAATTACATTAGTAACTTTAGTATCTTTGGTAGTTTGATTATTTTGTTGCATTTGAAACAATCTATCTTGTCTAATTTGTTTTTGTGCAATTTTATTAGCAATGGATTTTGCTAGTTTTTCATCTCTTAATGCAATAAATTTATCTCCTGCTTCTGCCAAATTATTTAAACCTGAAACTATTACAGCTTTTGATGGTCTTGCTTCATCAATTTCATGATTATTTTCATCTTTTAAAGTTCTTACTCTTCCAAAAGTAGCACCAACTACTAAATAATCACCTTTTTTTAAAACCCCTTTTTGTACTAAGATACTTGCTAAAGGTCCACTTCCTTTATCTAGTCTTGATTCTAAAACTGTTCCAATTGGTAAAGAATTAATAGCAGCTTTGTAATCTTGTAAATCTGTTATTAAAAAAATAGCATCTAATAATTCATTAATTCCTTGATTAGTTAAAGCTGAACCTTTAATGATTACAGTTTCTCCTCCTCATTCTTCTCCAACAACACCATTATCTGATAATTGTGCAAGAATTTTTTCTACATTAGCAGTAGGTTTATCCATCTTGTTTACAAAAACAATTAATTTAGCATTTGAAGCTTTAGCATGATCAATAGCTTCAATAGTTTGAGGCATTACTCCATCATCTGCTGCAACTACTAAAATAATAATATCTGTAATTTCAGCCCCTCTTGCTCTCATTTCACTAAAAGCTTCATGACCAGGAGTGTCAATAAAAGTAATATGACGATCTTTATGCTTAATTTGATAAGCTCCAATATGCTGCGTAATTCCACCAGCTTCTTTAACTCTTACATGAGAATTTCTAATAGTATCTAATAAACTGGTTTTTCCATGATCAACATGTCCCATAACCGTTACAACTGGGGGTCTTGATTCTAAAATTAAATTTTTATCATCAAGTTTAATATTATTTAAAATATTTTCTTCTGTAATTTCATCCTGCTTATCAAAATCAAGATTAAAATTAACACATAATTCTGCAATTTGATCTTCACTTAGTAAAGTATTAATTGTAATAATTTGACCTTTTAATAAGAAATATCGAATAATTTCTGAAGCAGATTTATTAATTTTTTTAGCAAATTCAGTAACTGTTAAAGGAGAAGTAAAAACAAAGATATTGTCTTTATTTACTCCAACTTCTACTTTTTTTAATAGAGTATTTATTTCAATATTTTTTCTATTATCAGTTTCTTTTTTATTTATATTTTTCTTTTTTTTCATAAATACTCCTTTTACTTAATACTATTTATATCTTACTTAAATATGAAGAATTAATTGTCATATTCATCATCAAATTCATCATATGAATTGTTATCATCATCAAATTCTTCATCTTCATCATATGTTAAATATTCTTGAGTTATATCATCAAATTCATCAAGAATGTTTTTGTTTTTTTGTTTATTTTCTTGTTCTAAATTCTTATTAACTTTTTTGAATTTTCTTTTTGGTTTTTTTTCTGTAGTTTCTTTAGCATCTAATAAAGCATCTAAATTAGTTGTTATTTCATTATTAGCATGTTCAGAGCGTAATTTTAAATAATCAACTTTATTTGTTTTTGGTTTAATAACTTCAGCTTTATTTTCTTCTAAAACATTATCAAGATCTTGTTGCACAATAGTTTCTTTTAATTCATCAATCTTTGTATCTTGTTTAGATAAATCATTATTTTTAGTTAATTCTTCATTTACAATAAATTCTTTTTTTTCTATTTCTTTCTTGTTTTCAAATAAATTATTGTTTAATGAATAATTATCTTTTAAATCTAATGCACTTTGAATTTGTTCATAAGAACTTGCTTTTTCTAAGTTTCTTAAAATTTCATTTGTTGAAGCAAAATCTAACATCACATCTTTATTAGACTTACTCTTATCATAAATAGAAAAATCAACTGGATCATATTTAATATTTTCATTTTCAGCATCTTCTCTTGTTTTGATTTCTAAATTTCAACCAGTTAATTTACTAATTAATCTAATATTAATTCCTCTTAAACCAATTATTAAAGATAAAGATTCTTTAGGAACAATAATAGTTGCTACTTTTTCTTCTTTAGAAATTACTTCAATTCCATCAATTCTTGAAGGTAAACAAGCACTTGCTATAAATTTTGCTATATCATCATAATATTTAACAAATTCAATTTTTTCATTAACACCATTTAATTCTCTATATACTGCATTAATTCTACTTGCTCTATTTCCTACACAAGTTGAAATTGGATTAATATTTGCATTATTACTTTTTACAGCAACTTTTGTCTTAATTCCAGGTTCTCTAGCAACACTAATTATTTCAACAATATCTTGTGCAATTTCAGGAACTTCTAGTCTTAACAATCCCTTAATAAAATTTGCATCTGTTCTAGATAAAATAATTGGTCAACCCTTAGTTTGTTGCATTACATCTTTAACATAAAATTTATAAGTATTATTGATTTCTAAAGTTTCATTGGGAATTTTATCACTTGCTTTAACAAAACCTTTAGTACCATCAAATTCAACAAATGAAAAGTTGAGAACTGGATCAGTCATTTCAATTTTTCCTGAAACTATGGTTCCTTTTTTATCTTTTCATTGGTTATAAATTTTTTCATTAACCATCTCACTAACTTTTTGTTTAAAAAGTTGTTGAACACTTCTTACCATGGTGTTATCAAAACTTTTTAAATCAATTGGTTGTTCAATAAAATCATCAATTTTAGCATCAGGATTAATTTTTCTTGCTTGTGTTAAATCAATTTCACAATCATCATCACCATCATTATCATAATAATTATCATCAACAACTTTAAGTTGTTTTTTCATAACAAAAACTTTATTGTCAAAATCAACTTTAACATCTAAAACTGCATTTGTATAAACTTTGGTATAAACTTTTGTTAAAACATTTTTTAAAATGTTTGCAACTTCTTCATTTGTCAAATTCTTATCTTTAACAATTTCATCAATAAGAGCAAAAATTAATTCATTTTGTGAAGCCATTACTTTTGTTTTTTTCTCCATTATAAAAAAGATATGATTACTCCAACATGAAGTAATCATTTATGTGATTATTATATATGAAAAAAATGATATTAAAAAAATTAATTAGATAACATTGCAATTGTAATTAAATAATCTTTTTCATCAGCATCTGAAATAAAAATTTTTTTAAAATCAATTTGATTAATAACTTTATTTATTTCTTCATTATTTTGCAAAACATATTCTACTTTAAAAACATAATTAGAATATGCAACTTTAATACTAAACTTATTGAAATATAAAGAAGGATACAAATTGTGTAAAAGTTTATACACAGCTTCTTTAACACTGAATAATTTTGCATAATATAATGTTGGATCTTTTTGTATTTTTGATTGATTAATTTCTTCATCAAAAAAGAAACGTTTTATGATATTTTTATTATCAAAAATGCTTTTTCTTTTTATTTCAAATAAATCAATCCCAACCATTATTCTTTTCCTAATTGATTTAGTTTTTTAATAAAGTTTGCTCATTCATATATTGTTCTAATATTTGCTCAATATTTAAAAGCATTTTCTTCATTTAACTCATTATTATGTAATTTATTACTATAATTTCATGATGCATTATTTGCTTCTATTTGTGAAATTAAATATTTCTTTAATGACTCCTTAATTTTCATATCTTTAACATTTAAAAAGAAATGAAAATTTGCATCATATTGATTGACATTAATTAAATCAGGATAATAAAAAAGTAATAATGATAATGGTAAATCATTTGTATTAATCATATATTTTTGAAACTTTGATAAATATTGAGCTCATTTATATAAATATGGATTATTTCAATTATCTGCAAAATAATAA
>JAFNRE010000069.1:0-2647 GCA_017385735.1 Mycoplasmataceae bacterium | reverse complement strand
TTAGCATTAATTACAGTAATTATTAATAATTTCAATAATAAAAGATATATTGAAAAAGCAATTTTATCTGTTATTTATCAAACTTACAAAAATTTACAAATCTTAATTTTAGATGATCATTCAACAAGTAAACAAACTTGAGCAGTATATGAAAAATACATAGAATTTGATAAAAGAATTGAACTAGTAAGTAATGAACAAAATATGCAAATTTTTGCTTCAAGAATGAAAGCAATTGACCATATTAAAGGAGAATATGTATTATTTCTTGATGGTGATGATTATTTAGATTTAGATTTTGTAAGACATATGCATGATTTTTTAATTTATAAAGATGCAGATATAGTTGTTTGTAATTTTGCTTTTGTTATTGAAAATAGCTTATTTATTGAACAAAAAAGTAAATTCAAAAGACTAGAATATAGTAAAGAAGATAATTTATTAAATTTTTTGTTTGAAACTCATGCTGCTAGTTATAGTCAAAATTTAATGTGAAATAAATTATACAAAACAAAAATAGTAAAAGAAGCAAAAAAAGAAATTGTAAATAATAATTTGCAAAACATTAAATTGTATGCAGGAGAAGACTTTTTTATTAATTCATTTATTTTAAAACAAGCAAATAAATTATGTATTGATGAAAACTTTATTGGTAATTATTATAGAAGAACGGATATTTTAGAAACAAGAAATATTAAGAAGAAAAAGTTTTATTTAGATGGTACAAATCATATTAATCAATTAACCTATGATATTTTTATTAAAAATAGTAAAGATGAAGTTTTGTATAAAAATTTTGAAAAAACGGTTTTAGTAACTTTAAGTCAATACCTTTTTTTATTTCAACTTGATATTAATTGAATTAATTTAAAAGAAGTTAGTAATTATTTAAGAATTAAAGATATTAATGAAATTAAAAAAAGAATTGAATTAAATTCAAATGAATGGTTAATTCCAAAGACTTTTAAATATGAATCTTATATAAACTATATTAAAAAAAAATTAAATCATTGTGATGATCTTACATTTAGTTTATCAAATTCTATTTTTATCTCGCCTAAAAATTTTCATGATGAATACAAACAATATTACATATTAAATTATCAAATTTTAGACTTATTATTTTTAGCATTATTTCAAAATAAAAAAGTTAATATTACTTATGATGAAAAAAATAAGATTCATGAAGAATTAAAAAATGAACTTATTAGTATTATTAAAAAATTAGATTATGATCTTAATTTATTAAATTTTGTTTCTTTATCACCAAGAATCCTTGATCACCTTAATATTATTCTTGATCAATTAAGAATTTATCAATATTCATTAAATGAAATTTGAAAAAAATCTAAAGCAAAAGATTTCTTTAAAAAAGTCTTTAAAAATGATTTAGACACTTTAAATAAAGTTGAAGAATTATTTTATCTTACTTGCTTAATATCAAATAATATTTTTCACTTTAACAAGAAATCAATTTTTAATTATGATTACAAAATGTTTTATTTATTATTTATATCTTTATATATGAACACACATAATGAATTTCAAACTTTTTTTGTTTATATTAAACAAATCAAGAATATTAAAGAAATTATGTTTCATATTTATTATCACTCTAATTATGTTTATGAAGATGTATTTTTTAATTTAGAACAAGCAAATGCTTTAAAATTAGAAAAATATTTTCTTGATATTATTAAAAATTTTTATCCGCATTTATTTAATAAAGAATTTAGTGAAAAATTATTCAATGCTTTTTTTGAAAATTTAAACAAATGATATGAATCATCAAATGTAATTCCATTATATTTAAATATCATTAATGATGATAAGATTATTAACTTGCAAATTTATGAAATTTGATTAAAACAATATGATGGTTTAAAAGGATTTAAAAATTATCAAACTAAAATTTATAATTTTCCAGTAATCAATAAAATTCATGCATGTATTAAAGATAGTGATATGTTTAGTAATGAAATGTATAAATATTTAAGAAATCATCATAAATTATTTAAATTATTTTGAAATTTAAATAAAAAAAGAATTAAGCATAAATTCTAATGAGCAAAATATAAGCTTAATTCCATACAAGTACTACAAACTAAAAAAATTCCTACAATAACATATATTAATTGTTGACTATAAACATAAAAGATATTATAACTAGCATCATTAATATTACTTAATCATAATGAAATTAGAATCATTATTGGAACTAACATAAAAATTAATGCACTTACTGCAAGTCCAAGGGTGGCTGAAGCTAAAGGTAATTTATCTATAAAAAAATTAGGATAAGTTCCAATTGCTGCAAAAGGTGGAGTGGTTATTTTATTATTCATTGCATAAGCAGCATATGCAATAATAATACTTAAAGTAATTAAATAAAATATCGTAAAACAAGCAAATCAAATTCAATTATTTCTTTGATATTTTTTGGTTTTAATTTTATCTTTTAAATAATAATAGTAATTACCAAATCAATTAATAACAATAATATTTTTTCATCAATCTTGATATTTTTCTTGTTTTTGTTTATATGTTTCTAATTGATCATTGCTAAATTCATATGCTTTATTTTTATGAATTCAAAAATCTAAATTAAATAATCTTATCAATTTTATTCACGCTCAATAAAAAGGAT
>JAFNRE010000068.1:0-5375 GCA_017385735.1 Mycoplasmataceae bacterium | reverse complement strand
AATTTTCTTTGTTAAACTTCAATCAACTAATTTGCAATATATAAACAATAAAAAAAATCAAATTTTATTTTAATTTATCAACAACTTCATTACAACGATTGCACAAATTGTTATTTAAAGGATCATGATATCAATTTCAGCAGCGATCACAACAATAATAATTTTCTGCTTTTTCTACTTTTAATTCATTATCAACAAATACATTTGCAACATTTAATCATTCTTTTAATTTATTTAATGGAATTTGCTTTGTTAATAAAGAATCTGTTAAATAAACAATTGCTTCATTATTTTTGTTAATAATTTTATTACTTCTTAGTTTTTCAAGTTTTGCATAAACTTCATCTTTAGTTTTAAAAAAGATTTGAAAAACTTCATCATTAACTTTATTAAAATCATATAACTTACTTAATTCTTGATGTTTTATGTAAGATTCTAAGAAAATGGATTCAGCAGTTCAATTAAATTGAGTTTTAGCAATTTGATACAATTCTTCAGCAATATGAGGCAAAATTGGTGCTAATACAATTAAATAGTTCTTTAAAATTAAATATAAAGTTGTTTGAATTTGTTTTCTTCTTTTTGAATTTAATGAATCACAATACAAAACATCTTTAATAATATCAAAATATCAATTGCTTAAATTATTTGTAACATTATTAATAGTTTTAGTAATATCAAGTAAATTATATTCATTAAATCAATCAATAATTTTATTTAAATTATCTTGAGTAACTTTTAAGATATATAAGTCTTCTAATGCTAATTCTTTTTGTAAATCTTCATTTGGATTAAAGTCATATAAATTACTTAAAGAATATCTAAATAAAGTATTTCTTATTTTTCTATAACTTTCAGCAACTTGTTTCATGATTTCTTCACCAATTCTCACATCATCCATTCAGTTACTTGATGCTACTCATAATCTAAAAATATCATTACCATATTTTTTTTGTATTTCTTCAGCACTAATTACATTTCCTAATGATTTAGACATCTTGTTTCCTTTATTATCAAGAATAAAACCATGAGAAATTAAAGTTTTAAATGGTGCTTTATTATGTAATACTACTCCAGTAATTGTTGAAGAATTAAATCAACCACGATATTGATCTACTCCTTCTAAATAAAGTTCAACTGGATAATTTCAATGAAAATGACTAAAAATATTGTGACTTGAACCAGAATCAAATCAAACATCCATAATATCTGTTTCTTTATAGTATTTATGAGAATTATTTTTGTATTTATTTGTTAAAAAATATTCTACTGGTTCACTAAATCAAATATTGCTTGTTCCTGCTTGTTCAATTAAATCAACAATATGATTCATTAATTCAAAATCAAAGATAGGTTCATGGTATTCATCATAAATAATAGTAATTGGAACACCTCAATATCTTTGACGTGAAATTGTTCATTCACTTCTGTGTCCAACCATGTAAGCTAAATTTTTTCTTGCTCATGAACCATTAGGAAATTTAATACCATCTTTTGAATCATCATTAACAGTATTTACCAATTGTTCTCTAATTTTATTTAAATCAACAAATCATTGTTTTGTTGCTCTATATATAACTGGTTTTTTTGTTCTTCAGTCAAATGCTACACTGTGGGTAAGCTTTGATGCACTTAATAAATGATCATTATTTTTTAATCATTCAATAATTAAACTATTAGCATCTTTATAAAACATTCCAACTAATGCTTTAGATTTAACAGTATCATCAAATTTTCCATAATTATCAATTGGACAGTATTGTGGACCAATTCCATATTTTAAACATGCTTTATAATCATCTAATCCAAAAGCAGGAGCATTGTGTACTAAACCTGTACCATCATCTGCACTTACATAATCTGCTAGAATAATTGGATGAGTTTCATCATAAAGTGGATGAAGATATTTTAAATTTTCTAATTCACTTCCTTTAATGTTGTTTTTTAAAACTCGAACATCTTTTCAACCTAATTTCTTTGATAATGAATTAATTAAATCTGAAGCAACAATATATTTCTTATTATTAAATTCAATTCATGCATAATTAAATTTTGGATGAACTGCAACTGCTAAATTTGCAGGAATTGTTCATGGTGTAGTTGTTCAAATTAATAATGCTGTATCTTTATAATTATTATCAACTAAATCAAATTTCACAAAAATTGAATCAGATTCTTCATCATGATATTCAATTTCATCTTCTGCTAATGCTGATTGACTAGATCATGATCAATATACAGGTTTTAAAGCTTTGTAAATCAAATCATCTTTAATCATTTCATTAAACAATCTTAATTGTTTAAATTCAATAAAGGGATCAGAAGTTTTATAAATTACATCATAATTAGTAAAAATTCCTAATTGCTTAATTTGTTCTTTTTGAAGTTGTACATTTTTTAAAGCAAATTCTTTACAATTTTCTCTTTTTTGAATAATAGATAATTTTGGATCTTTATTAATCCCTAATTTAATTAATTCATGTTCAATTGGTAATCCATGAACATCTCATCCCATCACAAATGGTGAATAATATTCTTGCATATTTCATAATCTAACAAACATGTCTTTTAAAACTTTATTCATTGCATGTCCAATATGTAATTTTCCATTTGCATAAGGTGGACCATCATGTAAAATTTTTTGAATATTATTTTTATTTTTTAATAGTGATTTTTCATAGATTTGATTTTTTATTCATCAATCATGAATCTTAAGATCTGAAGTTTCATGATTGGCTTTCATTAAAAAATCAGTATGAGGAATATTTAAAGTTTTTTTGATATCTTCTTTATTCATATTTTTATAACCTTTAATCTAATTTAATTATTTTATATCTAACTAAATAATAAGAAACACAATGCTTTTAATCTTTAATGTAAATTTTCATCAAAATACTTTTTAATTGTTTTTAAATCCATATGATAAAGTTCATCAAGTTTTTCATTTTCTCCATGAACAATAAACCCATGATAATTCATTTTAATGATTTTGATATTAATCTTATTATTAAAACAATAACTTTCAAGTTCATTAGCTAAAGTATTAATTTCATTTAATCTTTCATAAACAATAATTGTTTGAAAATTTTGATTAAAAAGTCATTTCAAACTATTTATAGAATAATTATTTAAAAACAATGCATTTATAAAACTGATATTTGGTAAATTCATAAATTCATCTAAGATTTTTAAATAATAAGTACCACTTGAAATAAAACAAATTTTATTATTAGAATGATGCTTTAAAATTTGTCATTCATTAAATTTAATTGGTAAATTATTAATAAATTCAACAAGTTCATTTTTTGCATTAACTTGTTTAGTATCATATCTAATTACAAAAATTTGATCTTTATTGTTTTGTATAGAATACTTTAATAATTCTCAAACTTGATAATTTGATATTGGATTAGTTATTAAAGTATTTGGAATTGTTTTTAACATACTTACATCAAAAATTCCAGTATGAGTTGCTCCATTTGTTCCACACAAATCTGCTCGATCTAACAAAATTGTTAATGGTAATTTCATTCTTGCTACATCATGCATTAATTGATCATAAGTTCTTTGTAAAAAAGTACTGTATGTATTTACAATCACATAATATTTTTTCTTAATACTAATTCCAGCAGCAATTGTAATGGCATTTTCTTCTTGAATTCCTAAATCAATGAAGTTTTTTTTCATGACATTCATTAATTCACTAAAACCCATGTTATATGTCATACTTGGACTTACTACTTTAAAATTTTTATTAGTTTTGTAGTATTTAATCAATTCTTGGTTAATAAAATATCCAGTACTATTTTTAATAGCATCATATGAATCTGTATTAAATTTATATGAATGATAAGATCCATTAGTATCTAATTTATATCTATATCCTTTGATAGTTTTTATGTGAATAATTACTGAAGTTTGATACTGATTTTTATATTTTTTTGCTTCATCTAAAACTTTTATTAATTCATATAGATTATGTCCATCAACTACTCCAAAATACTTATAACCCATATATTCAAAAAAATTAGGATGAGTATTATTTTTTTGCAAATTTACTAGAATATGGTGTAATGAACCAACATCTTGAGAAATTGACATATTATTATCATTAATAATAATGATTAATGGAACTTTTAAATCAATATTAGCTTCTAATGCTTCTAAAGCCATACCATTACTTAAACTAGCATCTCCAATAATAACAACAACATCACTATTTAATTGTTGAGATTTACTTAAACCTAAATATATACCTGTAGCAGCACTTAAACTAGTTCCAGCATGTCCAGCACTAAACTTGTCATATTTTGATTCAAATGGATCTTGAAAACCACTTAAACCTAAATAAGTTCTAATAGTTTTCATTTTGTTTAGTCTTTTAGTTAACATTTTATAAATATAAGTTTGATGTGTTACATCAAAAATAATGTTATCTTTTAGTGGATTAAAGACTTTAAGTAAACTAATTGTTAATTCAATAACTCCTAGATTACTAGAAAAATGAATTGATCTAATTTTACTTAGTTCAAGCATTTCATGATATAAATCTAAAGCTAATTCATCTAATTCATTAACTGATAATTTTTTAATATCATTGGGTAAATTTAATTTTCTTAAAAGTGACATGGTAATAATTTGTTTGCTATTATATAAAAATCATTAAAGTTTTGTTGAAAAATTAATTGCATATTATAAGTATAAATATTTTCAAAATATAAACGAAGTGCAATCTTGTTTTCTAAATGATTCTTCTTTAATTCTAAATAATGTTTAAAAAATAAAGCATAATTTAATAAAAATGTTCCAAAAAATTTATTAAAAGTTGCTAATTCTATATCTTTATAAATTTCTTTAAATAAATTGTAATAATTCATATAAAACAAGTTTTTAGAATGAATAAAACTCAAACAATTATTAATTTGTGATAATTCTTTATTTTCATATAAACTAAAAATAAATTCTTGATAATTTGCATTTAATTCACAATTAATATCTTTATCAACAAAAAAAGAAGAAAAGAAAAGATTTCATTCTTGGACATTTTTTAAATAAAATGCTTTTAAACTTTCAAAATTAAATGGATCTGTAATATTTAAATGTTTAAGAATAAAAAATAAGTAAAATAAAAAATTAAAATCTTTTTTTAAATAAGATAAATTATTTGTTTTAATCAATCATTTTTTAAATTTATGAATTTTTAATTTATCAATAAAAGCAAGATTAATCATGATTTTCAAGTTCATTTTTAATAAAACTTAATAATGCTATAACTTCACCATACTTCATTCTTGTTGGACCAACAATACTAATTTGTTTTTTAGTATTATCATTAATATTAATATTAGTTGTAGCAATTGCTATATCTGCATATT
>JAFNRE010000067.1:0-25227 GCA_017385735.1 Mycoplasmataceae bacterium | reverse complement strand
TTTAAAAAGATTATATGCAGGTTGATTACTTGGTTGAGCTGGAGCAGTAATATTTGTAGTAAATCCTCATCCGACAGTTTGATTTTGTGTATCTACATAATATAAATTTGTTGTAATTGTTCCACTTGTACCATTACCATAATTAACAGTTGAATCTAAAGGACTTATATTAAAACAATTACTCATATATGAAGGTATGCAACCTTTTATATCTTGGTCAATTTGATTAACTAATCCAGTTTCTCATTGTTGTTGAAATTCATAATAATTTAAAGAAATGCTACTAATTGCATTTTGAATATTGTTATAGATTGTATTCATGTTGAATGGTAGAGTTAATATTCAATTACCATTTGTACTATATGTTACTGATGGATCTCCAACATGATCACTTGGTCAACTATTACCATCAGGACAAGGCATGACAGATTCTGTGCCATCCAAACTAAAATCTAAATTTCCTTGATTATTAATTCCATTAAAATTCATTGATCCAGTAACTTGCAATGGAGCATCATTTGTACCTTGACCTCAAAATCAATAACCATTATAACCATTATTATAATTAGTAGCATCATAATTTATTTCATTGTTATTAAAAGAAAAACTATCAGTTTCTGAAACATGAGGAACGTTATTGCTACATCAAGCATCAACAGCAATATTTAAAGAACCTGATAATGATACATGTAAACTAGTTCAATGTATATTTTGTGGAATATAATTATCACATTCAAAATAAGACATTGCACTATTTGCACTATTATCTAGATTACTTAAGAAAGAATTGATTGCTTGATTTGGAACATTGCATGTACTACTATGTCAAATGTTTGCCATAGTACTTGGATCGATTCCACCATTAACAAGACCAGATGCTTGATTTATTGTTATAGTGCTTTTACCATAATTAGTATTTTGAAATAAATTTGCATTAACAAAATTTGGTACTTTTGATACCTTATTAATTGCTCTATTCGTTTGTTTAGAATTTGCTATTTTATTTGTGTTACAACTTGTACCACAAACTATTGTAATTGGAGTAATGATAGCAATAACACTAACCCCAATATATGTAAAAAATAACTTCTTTGTTTTGTTTTTCATGATAAATATGGTTGTTATAAACAAATCATATAAAACAAATTAGAAGTTTGTAATTCTATAAAAGCAAATTAATTATATCTTATTAATTATTATTTGGAAAACTTAATTTTCCATAATTAATTCCATTTTGATATGAAGATATTAAATCAATTGCATCTCAACCTAAAAAAATTGGTCATATAAAACTAATATCATCATAATATTTTTTGGAGATAATAAAATTTTGTTCTGGATTTGTATTTGAAATTTTTAAAATATTAAAAGCTTTTGACTTTTCAATCAATCAATTAGGAGCATTACTTAATTCTTCATTATGGTTTATTACATAATTTGTAACATACACATCAAATTTTCCAGATGAAATACATTCACCGGCATATAAAACATAAACAGGATTCATTATACCTTTTGTTGCACTATAAAAATAGTAAGATAGATTTTTAGTGAATAAATATGGAGAAAAAGAAAGATTTGAAATTACATCTTTAGCTTGCACTGTAAAAACATTAGGATAAGATATACTGTTTTTTATATAACCAAAATCTAAAATATAATCATATGAAATATTAAAAGTATTATTTTTGTTTAAGAGGATTTGAATATTTGAAAAAGAAATGTGAAGCAATACATTGTGACCAAAACTTTGTCCAGCATTATTATCAAAAAAATCATCAGGGTTATTATTAATAAAATTTGTTGTTAAACTCAAACAAGCATTAAAGTCATTAGTAATCATTTTTAAGTATGTTTCACTATTTGAAGTTAATTGTTTTCATCTCTGAGTTCAATTTGCTAATGCAGCAGCAAAAGATGGTTCTTTAGTCACTGTTTTTGTTAATTCACTATAAGGAATAAAACTTGTATCATTAGATGAATTTGGATTTGTAGATGAAGATTTATTAGTATTATTGGAATTAGAAGAATTGTTAGAATTTGTACTTACCATACTAGAATCATTACTACATGAAATTACACTACCTACTGTAATTACAGATATTGCACTTATACCTAATAATCCTAAAGTTAATTTAATTGATTTTTTCATTGTTTTATTTTCCTTTATCTTTATTATTTATTTTATTAAGAAAATAAGTAATTACATACTCATTCCTTGTTCATGTTCTTTTTCATTCTGTTTAGATTGTTGAAATTCTTCTACTTCTTGTTCTAACTTATAATAATTATTTTTTTCAAATTTATCTTTATATTCTTCTTTGTGATTTTTGTAATAATCTCATTCATATTTTGTTAAATTGCAAGCAATATCTGCTAAATCAGTGTCTTCATATCATCATTTTTCTAACTCACTATCTGAATATTTATCTTTTAAATCACTGTTTAGATCTTGATAAGCAACCAAATCAGGCACATCATGTTCTTCTATATAATGTTCCATACTATATGTTTTATCAAGATGTTTTTTGAAAATATCTCTAATTGAATTAATATATTGTTTTATTGCATTATCATGTTTTAATTTGTATTCTTCATAATTATTTATATATTCATCCATAAATTTTTGATTTATAAAAATGCTTCCTTGATTGATTTTTTCAAGATTTTTATTTCTTTCTTCATTAATAAATGTTTCATTACTATAAATTAATTTTGGTTTAAAACTAAAACCATTTTCTTTTGAAATTAAAGTAATAGAAAAGTTCTTTTTATCTATATTTTCAATAACTTGATTTAATATTTTGTCTCTATCTTTGTACATTAATGTTCTAGTATTATAAATAACATCTTGCAAATTATCATGTTTATAATAATCAAGAAATTCATCTTTGTTCATTGCAAAAATTTGTGTTGTATCAATAAGACTATCTTTCTTGAAGTAAGATTTATCATTATAATCTTTATTTTCCAATTGATCTTTATATGAATGAACTAAAATTCCTCTTTTATTTTCTATATATTCATTATGTTTATCTATTAAAACTGGAATTTTTGTAACGGAATCTATAGTGTACTTAACTGATTGAGATTTTAAGAAATATACATTATTTTCATATTCAAATATTAGTATAGGATGTGCCTTAAATTCTTGACCTGTTCTATCAAATAATATCATTTCTCTAGAATATATTGGTCTTCATTCTAAATCCTTAATATTTATATCCATATTAATTTGCCTATCCTTCTATATATTTATTGTATAACATTAATAATTAATTAATAATTTATTATTTTATTTATTTATGTTATCATTAACAATTATTTATCAGTTCTTACATAAAAAAGTGTATTATTATAATAATTAAGAAATTAATTAAACAATTAATAATAATTTAATAAGGAATTAATAAAAATATATGAGTGAAATTAAATTAAAACCTATTATTGATAATAATGAAGATAAATCAATTGATAATGAATTATTATTTGATGATGTAATTACTAAAAATAGTGATGATTTATCATTCTTAAAACAATCAAAAAAAGTAAATATCTCAGTTGCACTAGATGAAGATGTTATTAAGAAATTAAAACTATTTGCAAAGAAACATAAAGCAACAAGAAGTATTTCTAAAATTGTTCAAAAAGCAGTAGAAGACTTTTTATCTAGAAATAACTAATTATGATCATTACATTCACATGTGCAAAAGGTGGAGTTGGTAAAACCACATTATCTACTAATCTAGCAATAGTTGGATTAAAACAAAATAAAAGAGTTTGTATAGTAGATTTAGATCCACAAGCAAATATTTCATACACCTTTAATTTAAATCCAAACAACTTTACTAATTCTTCAATTCTTGATTACTTGACAAATAAAAAAGACTTAAATCAAATTTTAGATACTAAAATATCCGAAGCATTCTTAAAGTTTAAAGAAAAGAATAATATTGAAGCAACTTTAGCAATTATTCATGCAACAAATAAACTAAATGAATTTACATATTTAGTTCAAAACAAACAATTTACTACATCTGCATTTATGAAAATGATTAACAAACTTAATGAAAAGTTTGATTATGTTATTTTAGATACAAGTCCAGCAATTAATTTATTAACTAAATTAGCATTACTACTTTCAGATAAAGTTGTTATTCCATTTAAAACTAACACTGCTAGTTTTTATGCAACATTATCAATTTTGAATTTACTAAAAACTAAACAATACCAAAACAAAAAACATCAAATATTTATTGTAGATAATGGTAATAAGAAAAATCACCTATTAACTAAAGCTTATGTAATAGAACTTAATAACTTTTTAGTGTCTAATAATTATGAAAATGTTAAATTCTTAGAAAATGCAATCAGTAATTCTAGTAATTTTGATAAATATGTTGCTAGCAAACAATTACCACTTGCATGTAATAATTCACAATCTAAAACTAATTTAAAAATTCAAGATGAATTAGAACAACTATATTATGCAATTTTTATTAATTAATTAATTATTATGATTATTAATAAAATATTATTAGCATAATTGGTAATAAATAAATATTTATTTAATAGAAAAGGAATAAAGATGAAAAGATCACACATTATAAATTTAATTGGACAAAATTATTTAAGTTCAAATATTGAAAATGATGAATTTAGTTATCATAAAGCATTTAATAATTTAAAACAAAATATTCCACAATTACCACAAGAATATTATTTAACTAATTCTAGAGAACCATTTAAGTTAGATATAAGATTTGAAAATAATGGATTAAGTATTTTAGTAGAAACAAAAGAAAAGTTTACTGAAAAAGATTTTAAACAATTAGAAGCATATATATGATGAGAAAAACAATATCGACCAAAAAATAAAATAATTGCTATTTTAGCAGATACAGAAGAAGAATCAAAAAGAGCAAAAATCTGAAAAGATGGAATATTAATTAATGATGATGAAATTAATACTTTTGAATATTATGAACAACTATATAACAAGAAAACTAATGATAAATTAAAAGTTTTAAAAACTACTAATGAGTTAAATAATTTATTGCATAAATTTGCAATTAAAGAAAAACATAGAAGTCAATTTGTTGGTTCTTGCTTAGTAGCATTAAATAATAATTTAAAGTATAGTGAAGAAATAACAACTAAAGAAATCCTAGATAGAATTAATGCTAGACTTGATGAAAAATTAAATGATAATGAAAACAAGAAAACTAAAATTGATATTTTAAAAGATGTTCTTAAGCAACAAGATATAAAGGAATTAAAAGTTCATGAAATTTGTGAAATCTTAAATATTATTAATAAAAAATTAATACCTTTTATTAATGAAAAAACCAATGAAGGAGAAGACTTATTAAATCTATTTTTTACTACTTTTAATAAATATACTGGTAAAGCAGATAAAAACCAAGCATTTACTCCAACACACATTACAGACTTTATGACTGATTTAGTTCATCTAACTGAAGATTCTAATGTATTAGATATTACTTGTGGTTCTGGAGCATTTTTAATTCAAGCTATGAAAAAGATGTTAGCTTTAACAAGCAGTCAAGAAAAAAAGAAAGAAATAAAATCTAATCAAATTTATGGAATAGAAAGAGAAGAAAATGCTTTTGGATTAGCTACAACAAATATGTTAATTCACCAGGATGGAAAATCAAATATTATATGTGCTGATTGTTTTGATAAAAAAGAATGAATTAAACAAAAAAATATCAATGCAATATTAATGAATCCACCATTCAATGCTCAAAAAATGCCAAGCAGTTGTCCGCAAAACAATAAAGGAATGGATAGCACCAAAGGTTTTTATTTTGTAAATTGAGTAGCAGATGTTGTTAATCAAGGATACTTATGTACAATATTACCTTTATCATGTGCAATTGGAACAAGTACTGAAATTGCTAAATATAAAAGGAAAATGTTAGAACATCATACATTAGAAGCAGTTTTTTCTTTACCAAATGAAATTTTTTATCCAGGTGCAAGTGCTAGTGCATGTATCATGCTATTCAAATTAGGAACAAGACATGATCCACAAACTCCAACTTTCTTTGGTTATTTTAAAGATGATGGATTTGAAAAAAGAAAAAATCTTGGCAGAGTAGAAATTAAAGATTGAAATAATACTAAAACGAAATGGTTAAAAGCTTTTAAAGAAAATGCAGAACTTGAAGGATTTAGTGTTAAACATAAAGTTACTTGACAAGATGAATGATTAGCAGAAGCATATATGAAAACTGATTATAGTAAATTAACAGAAGAAGACTTTATTCAAAGTATAAGAGATTTTATTTCATATAAAGTAAAGAATGGAAGTATAGATCATGAATAAATTAGATACATCTAGTTGATCAGAGTTTGAAATTGGAAAATATTTTGATGTAAGACGCGGTAAAAGAATTGTAGAAAATGTAGATTATTTTAATTTAAAAAATGATGAAAATCCTTTTAATGTGATTACTGCAAAAACATCAAATAATGGAGTAAATGGATATTATTCAAAAAGTAATTGTCCTAAAAATACTTTAGTTGCATGTGGAGAAGTTTCAGGTATGATAACAACATTTCAAGAAAATGAATGTTGAGTATTAGATACTTGCAGAATATTTACTCCACTATTCAAAGAATTTAATAAATGGATTGCTCTTTTTATCATTCCAATTTTTAATCAAAATACTTTTAGATACTCATATGGTAAAAGTGCAAACCCAGATGATATAAAAAAATTAATCATCAAACTTCCAGTTGATCCAAATGGAGAACCTGATTGACAGTATATGGAAGAATATATGAAACAGCTTTGAGAGAGAGAGAGAGATTGATGAACTTGCTCAAAGTTTAGAACAATCTTATATCAAACTTGATATAGTTAATTGAAAAGAATTTAAGATTGGTAATTTATTTGAAGTTAAAGGCTCTAAAACCACAAGTAAGGAAGAAATTAATTTAGAAGAACCGCAATTATATAATTATGTTACAACCAAAGATGATAATAATGGTGTTGAATCAACATCAAATATTTTTACTGAACTTGCAAATTGTATAACAATTGATTCAGCTACAGTTGGTGCAGTGTATTATCAAGATAAAAACTTTATTGCATCTGATCATGTTGAAATAATTAGAAATAAGAAGTTAAACAAATGAAATAGTTTTTTCATAATATCTATATTAAAAAATGAAAAATTTAGATATGGTTATGGTCGAAAATGAAATCAAAAAAATATTTCTAACACTATTATAAAACTTCCAGTAGATATAAATGGAGAACCTGATTGACATTATATGGAAGAATATATTAAATCATTACCATTTTCAAAATATTTATAGAAATAAGATTAGTTTGAAAAATAGTTTTATAATAATGAACTATTTATAATCTTAATTTAATATTATTAAATCAATTATTAATTTATTCTTAATAATATAATAATAAAAACAAGTCATTAAGACTTGTTCTTTTTATTATTGTGATTAATTATTTATCTCAGTTGTTATAAAGTCATTTCTTGATCTCTATCTTTTTTGTTAGTTTCTTTTTGTTTTTGTTTAAATTCTTCTACTTCTTGTTCTAAATTTTTATAATTAACTTCTGCATTATCAAAATCTTCTTGTCATTTTCCTGGATGTTCATCATAAAATTTTAATTCAACTCTAGATAAATTTAATAATTCATCTTTTTTATCAAGATCTAATAAGTACATATCATTAATTTCATCAATGGTATATTTGTAATTTAATTTTTGATTGTCTCAATCATAAAATTCTAGATCTGGTGTTTGTTCTAATATATAACCTATCATTCCATTTATTTGGTCTCTAACATTAATATAAAGATAATCAATTAATAATTGAATCTCTTTTTCTATATTAGTCTTATTGTTTTCATAATACTTTTGTCCAGCTTTTAGATATGCATCTATAGCATCAAGATCAACTTTATATCCTTTATTAATTTTTTGTATTAATTTATCTTTTTCTTCTTTAACAAGTTTTGGATTGTTATAAATCGATTTTTTATCAAATTTATTAGTATTTTCTTTATAAATTTCAGTTAATGAAAAATTTCCACTTCTTAAGTTGTTAACTAATTGTTCTACTATTCTTTCTTGATCTTTATATCTAAGTGTTCTAGTATAATCATTAATTTTTTTTAATAATGCTTTTGAGCCAAAATAATCAACAAAATCATTTTTATTCATAACAAAAATTTGAGATGTATCAATTAAACTATCTCTTGTAAAATAGATTTTATAATCTTTATTAACCAATTTTGGTTGATACTCATAAGGAGTAACTAAGCAAGCTTGATTCTTACTGATAAGTTCTTTATGTTCATCAATTAAATTTAAGCCTTTTACAATAATTTTCTTGTCTCTTAAAATTTCATTTGGTTGTGTAATGATTTCATAATCTTCTTTATTTGGTTTTTCTATTGCACTTTGAGATTTTAAAAAATAAACTTTATCCTGATATACGAATATGATCATTGGATGAGCATTAAATTCTCTACCTAATCTATCATATAAAGTTATTTCTCTAGACATTATTGGTTTTCATTCTAAATCTTTTATGTCAAATTCCATATTCATTACCTGTTTCTATACCATCATTATAACATTAATAATTAATTAATAATTTATTATTTTATTTATATTATTCCTTTACTATATTTCTTGTTTATATCATTCATTATTAATTTCTTGATTAATCTTATCTTCAATTAATAATGCATTATATTTTTGATCAATTTGATTACCAATAGCTAATCATTCATATTCAGCAATATTGATATCTAGCATTTGTCTATCTTTATATCCATTAATAAATAAGCATCTTCCTTTTATTCCCATACTAATTCACATCTTTTCATTCTCTGTTAATTGATCTCCTGCAACCTTATAAATATCTGCAATCACTTTCACATCTTGTGGTTTGGAAGTAAAACTAAATGTATATTGTGCATTTTGTAAAATTGCTTTTGTAAGATTTTGAATTTCAGCAGTTGCTAAAAAGTCTGTTGGATTTTGTGTAGCTATTATTAATGCTCCATTTCTTTTTCTAATTCTTTTTGATGTTTGACTTAAGAACTTTAAAACATTTGTATTTTCTTCATCAAAAAATAAATGTGCTTCATCAACTATTAACAATGCATGTTTCATATGATCTTTATTGTTATATGCATTTTTGTTAATTTCATTTTCAATATATGCAGTCATTAATAACAACTGTGCATTTTTACTTGGAGCATGCTTTGTAGCTAATAAATTCTTTACATCAAATATGACCATTTGAGAATCCCCAATTGTTAAAGTACTTTTACCATTATAAAGTTGTGCATAAATCCCATTATTACTAAAATATTCAGCAATCATTTCATACAAGAATGTGTATATTCTTTTGATTTCTTTATCAATAATCTTATTTCTTGTTTTATTAATTTGCTTAATTAAATCATCAAATGTTGGATAATCTTCAGCATTTAATTCATATAAATTCTTCTTAAACAAATTTCAATTCAGATATAACTGTTTAATTTCTTTCATTAAATAAAACATACTTAAACTATCTAATTTACAGAACTTATTGGTTGTATCCATCATTAAAATTGTTAAAAATGTTTCTAGTAGTTTTAAATGTTCTGCAATTAGATTTTCAGTATTAGTAATTTCAGTATTTTCTTCATCTGTAACTTTTTCATTTAAAAAGATTTGTAATGGATTAATTCTAGAAGTTTGACCATTTGCCATATCAATAATTAATGCATGATAATATTTTGCTAAATATGTATAATCTCTTTCAGGATCAATTACATAAACATAACTATCAAAAATCATTTGATTATTAATAATCTTTTTAATGAATGAAGACTTTCCACCACCAGATGTACCTAATACAACCATATTTGAATTTAATCTATGAGTTCTATCTCAGATATCTAAAACAATTGGATTATTTAAATTGTTATCACCTAAATATAAACCTTTTGCATCAATAAATAATGAATCTTGAAAAGGAAAACTTGATGCAAATGTTTTGGATGGTAATTGTAAACCATACTTATATAAATTAGTTTTGTATTTTGGTAATATACTACAAAAAACATTTTTTTGAACCAAACTTAAATCATTTAAACTCATATTTTCATTCTTTATACTTTCATTCAAAATAGCAATATTTTCTTGCAACGATTTTTTATCATAACCATAACTTAAGAAGTTAATGTTATAATTTCTTAGTTTTTCAGTATTGTGTGCAATTTCATCTTTAATATTATCTAATACTTCTAAATTACTTGCTAATTCTTCTTTATTAACAGCTTCTCTGTATTCATTTTTATTGATATACATAAAAGTGTAATTATTAATACTTTTTTGTAAGATTTTCTTTGCTTCACTACGTTCAATGCTTCTACTATTAATAACAATTGTGCAATTGTTTTCACTTAGATTATTTAATCAATCATAACTTGCTTCATTTGGTAAATTGCTTAATGTATTAATAGCATAATATGATTTTTCTTCTTCATGATCTTTTTTTGTTTCGAATCAATTATAGTAAAAACCAATCTTATCAAAGTTATTATTAAAAATAACTTCATTTAATTTCTTATTATATAAATCTTCTTCTTCTAAATTCTTAGCAATTGGATTAAAGATATTTTTTAAAACATTGATTAATTTCACTGTTGAAATACTTTCAGCATAAAATAATCTGCTAAATTGATCAATAAATTCTTTTTGAGTTTGCTTTAATTCAGGTTTTGTTTTTGCATAAAAAATTAAGTATCATTTTTTATACATATATTGTGCTTCATTTGAATTAGTTTTATATCATTCATAAACATTTTGCATTTGATACAAATAATTATTTTTTTGTTCTTTTGTTTTAATGAATGCATTATCTTGTAAATTATTTGCTAATTTAATTAAATAATTTGCTTGTTTATCAAATTCTATTCTTTCATCAATTTTTATCAAACAAAACTCATAATCAATATTTTTTATTAAAGTACTTAAAATTCTTCTCTTTAATTCTTTTTCATCTAAATTTAAGCTAGCAAAATTTATTCCTTCAATTTCAATTGCAGCAATTCATGATTTCTTGTTTAACTTTTTATCTTTAATTTGTATACCATCACTATCTCAACTTAAAAAATCTAAGTTATTTTTGTAATTATTCTTAGTTGCATAATATTGTTTCTTATTCACAACAAAAATAAAAAATAAAGCAATAAATTGATAAATTCTTAAATCTCTTTTAGTTAGTTTGATTAATCCTAATAGTAAAAAAACACTAATAAAAATAAATATGACAATTCTAAATAAAATATCAATTTTACTAAAGCTAAATGATAAACATGCAGCAATGATTAAACAAACAATAATATATGCAACATCTTTTAGTGTTAAAGATTTATATATTAATAATCTTGAATTAAATAAACTTCTTGGAATTAAATTATCTGGATTAATCATTATGCTTTTTCACCTTCTTTATTTGTTGAAGAATTATCATCAGTTTTCTTTTTATCTTCTTCTTTTGACAGTTCAGGTTTTCTGTATGCTCCAAAAACTGAAGATTTACTGTTGAAATAATTAGATTTTGCTAAACCTTCTGGAGTTGCTTTAATACTATTTAGCATTTTCTTTCTTCAGAAATGTTTACCAACTTTTTCATGTTCAAGTATTCCTTGTTCTTTGGTCATTGTACCTTCAGACATTTGTCTATCAATCTTGTTATGAGCAAGATCATGTTTTTTCTTTACACCTTGTTTACCTAACTTAGTTAATCTTGATGCATGTTTAAATGGAGATGAAAATCCTTTTGCAACTAATCCCATTGCTCCACCCATTCCTGCTAGACCCATAAAGCCTCTGAATGTATCCATTCCTTCTCTCAATCCAAAGCCTTCACCAACAAATGAAGCAATAATACTTGATGCAGAAAATACTGCCATACTACTTCCAGCAATAAATGCTAACTCAACAATTCCTTTGGCAATACTTCCACCATTAGCATTAAATCAAGTACTGTTATCAATTGTTGAATGTATTAAAGAAACTAAAATAATGTAAACATAATACATGACTAAATTACCCAAAATAACAAGTGCTTTTGATATCACCATGTTTTTATATAGCACCATTCTTTTACCGTCATCCAAAGGCATACTAAATGCTAAAAAAGGACTAATTAGCATTAAGAAGAACAATTCAGCCATCTTTAACATAATTACTCATGAAACAATCAATAATGCAAATAAAGCAAACCATGTTCCAAGAACTTGCACAAAGAAATTGTATTTTAAGATAACTCAATCATCAGGGGGAGCAAAACTACCTGGTACAGGTCCTGTAAATCCTTGTGGAGCACCTAATAAATACAAGAAATCACTTATTCCACCTTGATCAGTTGATCCAGTAAATGCTAAATTAATAGCTTCACTTAAAAATCCCATTATTGCTACAATACAAAAGAAAAATGCAGGAATGCTAAAGCAAACTAAAAATCCTAAAATAAAGAATTTAAAAGCATGAATAATTCCTTGTTTTTGTTCTTTGGTATCTTTTGTTTTTGTAATAATTACTTTGATGATTTGTCAAATAAAAATCAAGAAACCAATAAATACAGCAACTATTACAAATCCAATAAAGATTCATGGAATTTTTACATCATTAATATTTGGTGGAGTGATTACTCCATTTTTGTAAGTCCCATTAGTATCAAAAAAGACATTTCATAAAATTCCTTGAGTTAAGTATTTAATTGCATCAGCAACATATGAAACAATAGTTAATGGTCCTTCAATAAAAATGATTCAAACGAATTTAAGAAGTCCAGCAAGAATTAATTGTCCGATTGACAACATAATAATTATCTTTCTTTCTTGTTCTAACTATTGCTACTAGAACTACTAGATCCACTATTTGATATTGGAGCAAACATCATATGTCCTTCAATTAAAGGAAATAAAATATTACTAATACTACATACAACTATAATTCCTACTGCTCCAACCACTCATCATAAAAATTTACCTAAAATTTCTTTTCTTTCTTCAGGATCTTTGTGTTTTGCTAACAAAATAAAGTAATATCCCAAAACAAAAATTAAAAAGATACCTGCTATAACTCCAAAAACAATTAATATTGCATTAGCTACTTGTCAAACTCACTCTGCTAATGGAGTAAAAGTTTGTTGACTAACAGCACTATTAGTGCTTGTTAAGATTAAATTTTTCATTATTTTTTCTCCTTATTTCTTTTTTTCTAAATATGCAAATAATTCACTTGCATTAAATTTGTCATGTGGATTTTTTGTTTTTAAAAAATCCAGAAAATCTTGTGTGTCTATTTCAGCTTGCATTAGTGTATTTCTATCAACCAATACAACAATGTTGTTTTTCATTTCTTATCCTTTTGACATTTCATTTTCAATTTCTTGCATTAATTTTTTATATGCATTAATTGCATCTTTATTCATTTGTTCAAAAGCATCTTTTAGTACTTTTAAAGTCTTATTTAAATTGTTAGAAGTACTATACTGCTTATAATTTTTTTCATAATCCATTTTGTTTAAATAATCTACTGTATTACCTGGATTTTTAGCAATTGATACTATTGCTTTTTGAATTTTGAGACTTTGATTTTTTTTAATATCTTCTTCAATATTTTTTAGCAATGAATCTTCAGCAGTATTTTCTTCAGTATCAAATGAAATACTATCTTTAATTTCTTTTAAAATTCCATTTGCAATTCTTACATTTAGATCATCTTTTTCTTGTTCTAATCAATTATTTAAATCAGCATTTTTATTTTGCATGTTATATGCTTCATTTCTTGTTTGTTTAATTTCATAAATTTGATTTAAAGTATTGAAATATTCTTGATAACACTTTTTTAATTCTTGATTACTATTAACTAATTTATTCTCTAAATCTAAGACCTGATTTTGTGTATCTTCATCTAAATTTTTAAACTTAAATGTATGAATATCTTTTTCTATAAATGTTGAAACTAATTTACCATATTCATCATTTAAATTTTGTCTTAACAACATTCTCGACATTTGCACAACTTGTTTTCTGTAATCAATCATCATTGCATAATACTTAGAATCAGTTTCTTTTAGTATGTCTTGTGCAAATTCTTTTAGTTCTTTTGTTTCACTATTTGCAAGTAAACCTTTATATTTAAAAATTGGTTGATTAATTTTAATGTTGTAATTAGTTGCTTCTTTTTCAAAAAATCCTAAGTGAATATGTTTGTTATCTGTATTTTCATGAAGAGCAAAAAACACTTCATAATCTTCTATATTCATGTAATTCTTTTTAAATAATTCTTGCAATGGTTCTTTAATTAAACTACTAATTAATTCAGGATGATCAATGATTTTTTCTTGCATAAATTCTTTTTCAAAGCTAATTACAAAATCTCATACATTTTGTTTTGGATTTAATTCATGAAATTTATTTTTTAAATCTTGTAATTCATTTCAATCATAAAAATTATCATTATTGATATTAAACAAAGCAGTTTTGTCTTCTTCTGGATTAATTCAACTTGCACCATCTCTTAGAATGTAATTAATATAATCTGCACTTTGATAATATCTTCAGTGTGAATTATTACCATTAGCAAATCGAATCATTTTAACAATTATTGGTTGCTTCTTTTTCATCTAGAATTCACCATCTTTAAAAATATCCTTGATTCAAGGTAATAAAGTTGTTCCAACTGCATCACCTTGTTCAACTCCAGATCTAGATAAGACAGAAATGCTATTGCCATTTTCATCTTTTGTACCAATTTTAGTAAATGCTCTTAATATGTATGAAACCATTCTTGCAATTGCATTTAGTTCTTCATGGATTTTTTTGAAGTTAGTTACAATCATTAAATCACTTAGTCTTGTTGATTCTTTAATTGCTTTTTGAATATGTGGTTTGATTAATGCATAAACTGTTGATTCTTTATCTAATGCAACTTTATTACTAACAAAGTTCATTAACAGCTCACCCCATAAATCATTTAAAAAATATTTATCTTTTTTACCAACATGTTTAATTTTGAAGTCTGTAATGAAATGATCATACAATATGCAATTCTCTTGACCTTTAATTCTGATATGCACATCTCTTGAACTTGTATTTTGCGGTAATTTTCTTCTTCTACCCATATTTAACCTTTACTTATAAAACTTAAATGTTTAATAGTGCAGTCATAGAATGTTTGAATTTGTTCATAATATGTAATTTGTTTCTTTAGATTACTTTGACTTAAATTTTGATTGTTTTGTGTGTCATTAAAATAGCTTCAGTTATTTACATTAAGATTTAAATTTTTGTTACTTGAACTAAAACAACTTGGAATTTGTTCATTCATCATATATCAGTTAAAACTGACAAATCCTAAATTAACAATAGAAATATTTGAGTATGTAGAACTTAAAGCTCATGAATCATTTGCTCAACTACCACAAAAAACTTCAAGATCATCATTTCAAGTATTTATTGATAAATTTTGTTTTATTAAGAATTTTTTGAAATCATGTTTAAAGATTAATCATTTTGGATTAAGCAAAATTTCTGTTCAGTCTAACTTACTTAATGAACTTATATAACTTGTTGAAGTTGATAAACTTGGTAAAAAACTAAATTCTTGCAATGAAGAATTATTTAAGCTATTAATAAATCCAACAAGATAAGCATTAATAAAATATCAATCTAAATTAATTAAAGCATTATTTAAACTTCAAAGCAAAGGATATAAAGTAGCTAAATATTTTGCAATATTGTTTTTATTAATACTTTGTCATTGACTTTGCTCATAAGTTAATTGAGTTAATAAATTAGTATTAAAGTTATTTCATTTTGGATTTTGAATTTGAAAGTTATTTACTCAATTAGTTTTAATGCTTATTAAGTCTTGATTGTATTGATTTATTAAACTTGAATATGAAGCATAATTAATATCTTGATTTGATCCTAAGGATTGATTAGATTGTTTCGATTTTAATCATTGTGTATTTAAACTAAAGAAACTACATGAAATTACACTAATTAGACTTAAACATGAAATACATAAAAATAAAAATTTACAAACTCTTTTAATGACTTTTTTCATAAAAAAATTAAATTGGTCATATTTCAGAACAAATTTGTAAATCTCTAATTCTATAAAAGCATTCTAATTATACTAGAAATTTATTAATCTTAACTACTAAATATACTAATTAATGTCTATATTCTTTAAGTTTATCTATTTAGTAATCTTAATAGAAAATCTTAATAGTTTTTGTATACTTTTTATTCATAAGAACACGTAAAAACATTACATAAGAACTATTAAAAAATACCATAAGAACATTTAAGATTTTCATAAAAAAATTAGTGCAATTCTAGCACTAAAATTTGCTTAAAAATGATCTAAATTTTACTAAAAATAAGTGATTTTAATGTTTAGTACATGACAAAATTAGCAATTGCAGTTTGCTTAATGTTAATTATTAAATTCTTGTATATTTTGCATTCAATCTTTTTTAAAGTGTTTTTAATCAATCTACAACATTGAAATCAGCACTTTCAACATATTCTTGTTCTTTTTCATCATTAAGATTTAATGCAGTTATTAATTCTTTGATTTGTTTATTATTGAAAAATCAGAACCTTTTATCATTGAATAACCAATTAACTTTATCTTTAGTGATTGTGTAAGTTTTGATCAAGTAATATTTATTCTTTAATTTGTGTTTATTAGCTTGTATATCAGCTTTAGTTAATTTGTATTTATAAAGTATTTTTTTAACTCTTAATTCATGAATAATTTTACTTACATATCTTACACTACAATGACAAATATATGCAATTTGCAAATTAGTTAAGTTTTTATCAATATAATGATTTAATAATCAAATAATCTTGTTTTTAATTGCACCATAAGAAGTTAATTTTTTATTTAAGATAGATTTATATAGCTCTTGCTTGTCTAACTCGTCTATATCAAAATTTGGTGCAATATATTTAACAAAAAATTGTTTTAAATTCTTATCTAATTGTTTTTTAAATTTATATGAATTTAATTCTTTCTCAACTTTATTTGCATATATTGCATTTTTCAATTGATGTTTAGTTAAATAGTCATAATTCTTTTCATTATATAATTCTTCAATTTCTTGTACAGTTAATCAATTTGCAGTTTTATTTAAATCTTTTATTATTTTTTGTATAAAAAGATCTTGATTTTCATTTATAATATTGTTTGTATATTTATACATGCTTATTACTCCTTTCTCTAGTCCTTTCATGGTTTGGTTTTAATGCGTTCATATTGAAATCCTTTCTTGAATTTGAATGGTTTATTAAGTTTGTATATATGAGTTAGATAGCTTGTTACTATCTAACTTTTTTTGTGTCTATTTTTTAAATTTTGGTGCCGTTTGTAAGATTCGAACTTACCACCTTCTGAATACAAGTCAGTTGCTCTACCAAATGAGCTAAAACGGCATAAGCAGGAGTAAAAGGATTTGCACCTTCATAAATAGTAATTAAGCTGGTTGGTTGTTGTTGTAAACTTAATACTATTTGTTTTACTTAAACTACACTCCTATAAATCTCCTTATTGATAAAATTAAATTTAGCAAGGAGAGAAAATGAAACCAGATCTAGATAAAATTAGAACTTTAGGTAATGAATTAAAACGCATGTTGGAAACTAGCAATAAATTCATAAAAGATAGTTGATTACAAGATTATGAAAATTGATTAAGAATTGGTTATGATGGAAGAAGATTAGCTGATTACGAGAAAGATAATTCTAATTGACAAAAATGCAATATCTTTTTTAGACTTAATGATAATGAATATTATGTTTTATTTATTTGAGAAAAAACATGCATTGATAATTTTAAAAATAAAACTCTAGTTACTAAAGGAAGTGATAGAAGAAAAGATAAAACAGAAATAGATATTTGAAAAGCTAAATCAAATAAAAAAATGTGACTTATTTATGTTTGTCCTTCTGTAGAAAGAGTTGTAGTTAGACCAGACAATGTAAGATATTGTTCATATAAGACTTTATTATCTTTCTTTAGAACTAAATTATAAGAAATTAGATACTCATAATTAACGGATTATGAGTATTTTTTCTCAATTGTTCTGAGCATAATTGAAGCATTTTTTCAAATGTTTTTAGGTTTAATATTATTAAAGTTTCTTGGAATTCAACTTAAAAATTTGATTAATGTTTTTTTACTATTCATAAATAATGCTGGTTTTATTTTTAAACAAAATCCTTCATTAATATCACCCGCACACATAACATTACCTAAAACATTTATGTCAATTTTGATTGAATAAAGAATTGGATCTTCATAACGTCAAGGTTCTTCATATGAAAATCATCATTCAATTTCATAATAATTAGATTCATCTTCAAATCCAGTTCAAATATTGAAATTTTCAACTGTTGCAGGTCTTCTTTTTTGTTTTGGATTAGGTGGATCTATTGGATTATTTTTTCTATATTCTTGATATTCATTAATAAAATCTAAAATTGCAGATTTAATTTCATTATTTCACATCTTTAATTCAAAACCAATCCATCTTCTTTTTTTAAATCTTTATCTTTTTCTTCTTCTTCACCTTTGTTATTGATATTTTCAATAACATCTAAAATAACATCTTGAACTACAAATTCAGTATGTTTCTCAGCATATTGTTTTTCATCTAACTTATTAATGCCATATAAGATATCTTTATTGCTATATCCTAATGCAACTAATTCATCAATAACTGCTTTAAATTTCTTTTCAAGTGGTTCAGGAATAAATACATCATCTTCTTCACTTTTAAAAATTGCATCAATATCAATTAATTGTTCTTCAGCTTCTAAATTATTTAAACTAGAGCTTTCTTGTTCTAAATATTCACTATTTGTATATTTTGTTATATCTTCTTTAGTTCATTTAAAAATCTTAAAATTAGTTTCTAGCATTGATTTTTTATCTTCTAAGGAAATTGTTGGATCATTTTGGATTTTTTGAATTTGAGATATTTCTCATGATTTTTGTCCTAGATGAACAAACACAATATTTTGAATAACAATATTTGTTGCATAAATTGTATGATTTTGTTCTTTTGTTGTTTTTGTTATACTAATGTATCCTTGACAATGAATAAAATCTCCAACATGTAAGTATTTATTTACATAATCAGCAGTTTTATTAAATACTAAACAAGGAATAAAATCAGTTTTATCTTTATTTACTTTAGATGCGATTGTAATTTTTACAAATGGACCATATTTACCATTAATAGTTTCTGGTTCTTTTGATAGTCTTCCTGCTAATGTAACACTATTCATTATTCACCATCACCCGTCATTCAGAATCACAATGAATTTTCTTGATTGTCATATCCAAGTTCTTCTTGTCTTAGTTCAATTTCTTCTAAACTTGGATAAATATAATCAAATGTTCTTGTATGATCTTCTTTAATAAATTCAACAGGATTTAATTCAATTGTAATTTTGTCTTTATTAGAAGCATTAAAATCATGAAAATATACTTCATCATATCTATTCAATTCTGCTGCATCTGATAAATTAGTACTATATTGCAAAATATAATCATTTGTTTCAATTACTACTTTGCTTATTTGATCTTCTGATAAGTCATAATGTGGATCTTGTTGAAACTCAAAATTAACAACATCTTTTTCTTCCAAGTGTTCATCAACTGTTTCATACAAAGCTTTTAAAAGATTAATATTATTTTCTTCTCAAGCTGGATCATCAGCATATTCTTCTTTTCATTTGATAATCCTGCTAATTTTAGTTAATAATTCATCTTTCTTGTTTTTAAAATTATCATCTTCATATTCATAAAATTCATATGCCATTGTTACATACTTCTTTCTTGATTATTTTTTAATTCTTTGTTTGAATATCCTAGTTCTTTTGCTTTAATTTTTATTTTTTCATAACTTGGTAAATAAAAGCATGCTTCAGAAATTGGATTAGCAATAGGATTACAAACAATAGTTAATTTTTCTTTATTTGAATTATCAAAAAAATAATGTTTATCAAATATTTGGTCAGATTTCATGGAAACAGGATCCTTATCATGATCTAATGCTTTAGGATTGTCAAACTCAAACTTTAAAATGTAATTGTCTGTTTCAATTGAAATGTTTTTTATTGTAGTAGCTTTGCAATCTTGTGAATTATATTGAATTTCATAGTTAGAAATAACAGGTTCATTATCGGCAAAAGATCAATATAAGTCTTTTAATAATTCATATTTATAATCATTGTCTGAAGTAATTTGATTTTGTTCATGATTATCATGAATCATTGAATCAATCATGTCATAAAATTCATGTGATACTTTTCATTTTGTATCTTGCATTTTAACCATTTTATTTCTCCTTATTGTTGTGGTTGAGTTGGAGTTTTATTTTCATTAATGTCTTCAAATGTTTCTTTTGAATAAATTTGATTTAAAAAATTTGAAGTATTAATGTATTCAAAATGAATTCTTAAATAATAAACTTTGTTTGATGTATCTTTGACGTAACTAATTACAAAATAATTTTTATCTTCTTCAAATCTCATACTAACTATTCTTGTTTTTGCATTTTTATTTAGTACATCAAAGATTGCTCTTTTATCTCTATCAGATAATGAAGTAATAACCAAATTTTTATCAACAACAATTTTATTAATTTGTCTTATTACTTTAATTTTTGGAATTTCATTAAATAAAAGATTGTTTCACATTTTTTATTTCAAAGTTAATTCATCATCTTTTGCTAAAGTCATGTCTTTTTCTAAAACATCAACTTTAATATGATCTTTTAAAATATTTGTTAATTCTTCATTTGTCATGACTTTAATATGTCCACTTCATTCAATTTTAAAAACACCATTTTCATCATCAATAAAGTTTCTTAAATTTTTATCATCTTCAAATAAACCACAACAAGTTAATGCATAAGTAATACTTTCATTTTCATTACTTGCTTCATCTATTTTTTGTTTAATATAATTTCCAATTATTTCTTGATCAAACAATACTTGATCATCACTTTCAATTCTGTCTATAGTTTCTTCACCTAATGATTGTGCTATTAATTCTTTTAACTTAATTGCATCATCAATATCAGCAACTGCTTCTGGATATTCTTTCAATTCTTTATTTAAATCTAAAACTTCTAATTTTCATTTTCTTAAATCTTTTTCATTTAGATTTTTGAATTCTTTTGTTATGTCTTTTGGACTTTCAAAAAGTTCTTCAATTTTTTCCATTATTTGTATTCTCCTTAATTTTTATTTTTTTGCTTTTATAGAATTACAAATCTAAATTTTCATTCAATATGATCTGTATTGACCTCCTTTCTTTTCTTTTTTTGAAGTTGTTAAATAAAACATAAAAAAAGACAACCTTTATTGGTTGTCATTGATCATAATTTTTTGAAAAGAAAAAGCACTAAATTATGAAGTCCTTAAAGTTTGAAACTGTCCCAAAATTTTTAAAAATACTATCTGGATCTTTTCTAGCAATTACAGTAGTAACAACTGCTATAGTTTCACCAATTGAAATTACTAAGAACAATAAAAATAGTAATATAGCATCAACATCACCAAATATAATTAATAAACAAATTAAAACAACAAAAAATACAAATATTGATTCAGTATTATCTAAAGTACCAAAATTAAAATTAGAAAATATAATTAATAATCTTTATAGTAATAATCAATCTAAAACTAATATATCATTCATTAAAAGTTCATCAATCAACAATAATCATAAAATCATTGTAGAAAAAGCAAAACAAATAATTAATGATTTATACACTAATAAAATTACTTACAATACATTAATACAACAAACTAAAAATAAATTTAATGATTTAACACCACAACAAAAAGCATATATAAATAATAAAATAGCTGAACAAAAAATAAATTCATCACACATAAATACACAAACTTCTTTATTTTCTTATCCAATTATTCAATTAAATGCAACTGAAAATAATCAACAAAATATAAATACTTTAATTAACAATACTAATAGTATATTAGCCCAATTAAACAAATTAAAAGGTTGTGCTATAGCAATCTCAGTTGCTACTGCTGTTCAATGAATAGTTGCAGCAGCTGAAGCATGCATATGATTTATTGGCTGAATAGAAGTAGGTTTTACTATTGCTGCTGCTATAGCTGATACTGCAGCAACAGCGCTTTTATGATTAACTTATAATCAAGCATATAATCCTATAAATAATGCTCTTGGTGGAATAATGACATTACCATCATGATATTTCCTTACATTTGATGATAGAAAAAACTTAATAAATGATGTAAAAAATATTGCAAATAAAACTCTTAAATATAATCTAGATAGATTAAGAACAAGTATGTTTGCAGCAGAAGGAGCTAATAGTGCAGATGAATGAGCAGATTCTGCAGACTCAGCTACAATTACATTAATAAATTGTACATTTTTAGCAATAGATGTAATAGATACTCTTTTGGATGCAACAATGATAGTAGCAGGATCTGTTAGTGTTACATGATAAATATAAAATAAACTTATTTAGACTTTAGAAATATAAATAAGATAAGCTTATGAAAAGCAAAAACAATGAACAAATTTATACAAAATTATTAGTAATAATTTTTATTACTAGTTTATTAAGATGTTTGGGACTTGGTATATGGATAATAATTACTTCATTACTTTGTTGCATATCAATCAATTCATATGAATATATTGGTTGAATAATATTGTATTTTGGTATATCTGTGTTTAGTGTTATTACTTTATTTTTGTTTGTAATGAAAGTAATTACTATAATACTTACAAATAAAGATTATCCTTTTCCAAAAAAAGTAAAAGTAAAATTTATGATTTTTCCTTTATTTGAATCATATCAACTTTCATTTACTTACACAAGATATAAAAAATGAACTTGAGAAGAATATTGCAAAGAACGTAGAGCAGAGTGAGAAGAACAACAAAAAAATAAGTTATCTTCTAATAATTCATCAGACCAAAATACTTCAAATACTATTATTGTTCAAAATAACAAAGAAGATGAACCTGTAAATCTAAAACGCTTGCAATATTGGTTTCAAAATGTATCTATTATATTAATTAATAAGATACATGAAGTATATAGAATTGGTATAGAAACAGATAAAAATGCTTTTTTAAAAGATTATATAGTAGCTATAGTTAGAACAGACATACAAGATCCAAGAACAATATTGCAACAAGTTTATAATCCATTTCTTGCATTTCCAAGTGTAGATTTTCAATGCATATATTCACTAAAACCAAACCAACATAGACCAATCTTTTCTTTTAAATACTATCATAATTGAGTGCATAATAATTATTATTGTACTTATTTCAAAACATTTAATGGTATGGTTCGTTGAATAAGAAGACATTTCAAACAATATAATAAACCTGGTGTGCATTATTTTGGAGCACATTAAATTCTTAACTTATCTATTCTTTTTAGAAATTAAAAATTGATAAAACTTCCATTAAAAAGTATCATAAGATCACTTTCTTTTTTTATATATGATTTATTATTATTTGTATACAATATGTTTCACATGTATTTTTAATTAAATGAATTTTATTTGAGTAACTAAATCTATTTAGTTTTCAATTCTTTTTATAATATCAATTATTATAGATATGGACATGAGATTTTGACAAAAATTCAAATTTCATGTTTTTTTATTATTATAAATGATTTCTATATTATGTAGGTGTCATTCAATTCAACTTTTCTTGAATTCTTACATTATTGTAATAATGAATGAAATTATCAATTTCATTTTCCAATTCTTTAAATGAGATCTTTTTAGTATTTAAGTTATATATTAGTTCAGTTTTTAAAATACTAAATCAAAATTCAACTCAATTATCAAGAGAATTTCTTACTCTAGATATTGATTGTTTTCAATTAAATTCCTTTAACATTTTAATAAATTCAGAAGATGAATAACATCTTCCATGATCAGAATGCACTATTGTATTTATTGGTTTATCTTTAATCAATTTAAATTAATCTATGACTAAGTTTGTATCATTATTCATAGATAATTTTGTACCTAATATTTCTTTAGTTTTGTGACTGATTGTTACTGAAAGATAAAGATCATTTTCTTTAGCATCTCAAGTTCCTGGCAGATAAGTTACATCTGTTGCAATTATCTCATTGTCATGATTTTTATTATCATAATCTCTTAATACTAAGTTATTAATGTCAACTTTTGTATTTTTAAGTTCTTTGATCTTTTTTGCTATTCTAATACTACAAAAAAGTTAAAGTTTATTCATAATTCTACCAACCTGTCTATTGGAAATCTTAGTTCTTCCTTCTTTATTAATATATTCAGTTACACTTTTTCTACCCCATCTACCTTTTAATCAATTAAAAATATCAATTATTTTCTCATATAATCAATTACTTTTTTTAGGTTAAATGATATTAAGAAATTGATAATTTCTAATGTTACAAATTGTAGATTTTGAAACATTCAAAATGCTGTTCATTTTTTTAAGAGATAATTTGGACCTTTTGTAATTTCCTTAAGTTTGTCTATTAATTTTTTATCCCCATTATCTACTAATTCACTGATTAAATTGAAAAGCTAATCATATCCAATTTCTTGAAGAAACTCTCTTCAAATCTCATGCTTATTTTGCATATTTTTAGGTATACCAACTTTACTACCTTTTTTTGCTGTTTTGCAAGAAATTGAAATTAATGAATTCATATCTTTATTATGGTATAAAAACTTTTTGTATTTTTGTTTAATCATCATTTTGTTGAATTAGTAACTGTTTTGTATTTTGCATATTCAATTCATAGATTTTTACAGTTATTTGATTCATATAGATTCATAGTTCAATTCACGCATTTGGTTTTAATTGTTTGAAAGGATCGATAAGAATTGCAGCATGGGCCAATGGAGAAGCGCTCGAAGCGCCAGGGATGTTGGCTTTCTGGGCAGCCGTTGTCTCCATTGTGTTGAAAGAGGCCGTATACCGTTATTCCATCATCAAGGCGAAAAAGCTGAATTCCAAAGCATTGGAAGCCAACGCTTGGCATCATCGAAGCGATGCGCTTTCCTCCATCGGTACAGCAGTGGGCATTGGTGGTGCCATCTTCTTG
>JAFNRE010000066.1:0-3012 GCA_017385735.1 Mycoplasmataceae bacterium | reverse complement strand
AGGAACAGTTAAAGTTACTTGATTTAGTACAAATAATCCAATAATCAGTTATGAAATTGAAATTCCACAAGAAAACATCTTTATTAGTGATTATACATACGATCTAATGCAATTAAGAACTTCATACAGCAGTTTAAAAGACAATTTTGATATTAAAACAAAAGATGAATTGATACAAAAAATTCAAGCATTAAAAGAAGCCAATTATAAAGATGTTAAAGAATTATGTGATCAATTATTTATAAACAATAAATTTAAATGATTTAAATTAAATAAATTATCATTTTTTATAAATACAGAGCAAAATATTGATGTTTTCTTTAACAAGGAATTAATTGGTACTTTGAATTAATATATAAATATAAACATGGGATTTGAATATAAAGTCAAATTTCGTGTTTATGTTTAATTTGTCCAGTTTATAATACATTATATTTTAAAATTGAGTAATACTATGAATAATAATAAAACTCTAAACTCGAGAGAGAGAGAAATCAAACTCAACTCTTAATTCAGCTAAAAAAAATAAAAATGATGAATTCTATACTTTACTTCCTGAAATAGAAAATGAACTAAAATACTATAAAGAATTTTTCAAAAACAAAATTATTTTTTGTAATTGTGATGATCCTGAGTATTCAAATTTTTATCGATATTTCTTGTACAATTTTGAACATTTACAAATAAAAAAACTTATCACTACACATTATCAAATAAATGAACAATCTTATAAAATTGAAGTCTCTTTAAATCAAAGTAATACATTAAATATAACGAAGACAAATTTAAATGGAAATGGTGATTTTAGAAGTAATGAAAGCATTGAAATTCTTAAAAGCTCAGACATTATTATCACAAATCCACCTTTTAGTTTGTTTAGAGAATATATAAATCTCTTAATTAAGTATAAGAAACATTTCCTGATAATAGGAAACATTAATGCATCAAATTGTAAAGAAATATTCCCATTAGTTTTAAAAAATGAAATTTGATTTGGTTGCACTCAGCCAAAGGAATTTGCATTAGAATTTGAAAAAGAAAATCAAATAAATCCTATTAAAAAAATGAAACTTGGGTTTGCACGTTGATATACAAACTTAGAAAATTCAAAAAGAAATGAAAAATTGATTTTATGTAAAAAATATGCTGAAAATCAGTATCAAAAATTTGATGATTATGATGCTATAAATATTGATAAATTAATTGATATACCAAGTGATTATTTTGGAAAAATTGCAGTACCTTTCAGCTTTTTAGATAAATATAATCCTAAACAATTCCATATTTTAGGCAAATTAAGTGGTTCTAAAATAGATCAGTATAATTTAGGACATCCAGTTATAAATGGTCAACAAAAATATCAAAGAATAGTTATTGAAAGGGTTAAATAATGAAAATTCAATTACAAAGATTGAAAATAAAAGATGTCCTATCAGGATATAAAGATGATGGAGAAAATGGATTGTATGCATATGATGGAATGCTAAATATTAGACCGCCTTATCAAAGAGAATTTGTCTATAACAATAAACAAAGAGATGAAGTTATAAGATCTATTTTAAATAATCGCCCTTTAAATGTTATGTATTGGTCTAAAAATAAACAAGATAATTATGAAATTATTGATGGACAACAAAGAACTATTAGCATAGGACAATTTAAAAATAGTGAATTTAGTGTAAAAAATTTAGAAGGTAAAATTAAGTATTTTCATAATTTCACAGATGAAGAAAAAGAAAAATTTGATAATTATGAACTAATGATTTATGTTTGTGAAGGAACTGAAAATGAAAAATTAGAATGATTCAAAGTAATCAACATTGCAGGTGAAAAATTAACAGATCAAGAACTTAGAAATGCAATATATTCTGGAAGTTGATTAATTGATGCAAAAAGATATTTTAGTAAAAGTAATTGTCCTGCTAGTTTAACAGCTAAAGATTATTTAAAAGGCAGTGCAATAAGACAAGAATATTTAGAAACAGCATTAATTTGAATTTCTGATAAAGAACAAACAAGTATTGAAGAATATATGGCAAAACATCAAAATGATAAAAGTGCTTCACAGCTTTGACTTTATTTTAGTCAAGTTATAGAATGAATTAAAACAATATTTAAAAATACACGAAAAGAAATGAAAGGATTACCTTGAGGAATTTTCTATAATAACTATTATGAAAAAACTACTAATTGAACTGCAGATGAAGTTGAAGAAAAAATATCTACTTTAATGAAGGATAATGAAGTTACAGATAAAAAAGGTATTTATGAATATATACTGAGTGGAAATGAAAAATTTTTAAATTTAAGAGTTTTTGATGATGACATCAAAACTCAGATATATGAAACCCAAAATGGAATATGTATAAAGTGCAACCAACATTTTGAATTAAATGATATGGAAGGTGATCATATCAAACCATGAAGTGAAGGTGGAAAAACAGAACTTTATAATTGTCAATTATTATGCAAAGACTGCAATAGAAGAAAAAGTAATAAATAAATTAGATTTAAAATAATGTTCTTAATATTTTTAATATAGTAATACAAAATAAAGATTTTTATTTTACTAGTTTTAATAAATCTTTATAAATAAACATGGACATGAGATTTGCACAAAAAATCAAATTTCTTGTTTTTATTATTATAAATGATGTCTATATTATGTAGGTATTATTCAATTCAACTGTTCTTGAATTCTTACATTATTGTAATAATCAATGAAATCATCAATTTCATTTTCTAATTCATTGAATGTCATTTCCTTAATGTTTAATTTATATATAAGTTCTGTTTTGAAAATACTAAATCAGAATTCAAATCCTTTATTATCAAGAGAATTTCTGACTCTGGAAATTAATTGTTTTCAATTAAATTCTTTTAACATTTTAATAAATTTAGAAGATGACTAACATCTTACATGATCAGAATGCATTATTGCATTTATTGGATAATTATTAATCAATTTAAATGAATCTGTGACTAAGTTTGTATCATTATTCATAGATAATT
>JAFNRE010000065.1:0-5005 GCA_017385735.1 Mycoplasmataceae bacterium | reverse complement strand
TTTGTTCCTTTTTTCTTTAATGATACTTTACTAGATATTACAGCAACAATATCTATTAATTTATATAATTCATCAAAATTAAATTTATTATTCATTTATTGGTTTGATATGTTCATTAATATAATTTGCCACATCTTTTAATTCTAATTTAATTTGACTCATATCATCTCTATTTCTAATAGTTACAGTATTAGTATTAGGTGTGTCAAAATCTACAGTTAAACAAAATGGTGTACCTATTGCATCTTGTCTTCTGTATCTTTTTCCTATTGAACCACTTGTATCATAAATAATTTTGCCATTTATCTTATTTATTAAATCATCAAAGATTTTTCTTGCATATTCATTTAATTTATTTACTAAAGGAAAAACTGCAAGTTTAATTGGACTTAATCAATTTGCAAAATGTAATACTACTCTATTATCATCATCTTGTAATTTTTGTACATCATAAGCATCACAACAAATTGCATATAATAATCTTTCTACTCCAACTGAAGGTTCAATAACGTATGGAATTACTTTATTATGAGTATTTTCATCTAAATAAGTTAAATCTTCTTTAGAAAATTCCATATGTTTTTTTAAATCATGATCAGTTCTATTAGCAATTCCTCACAATTCACTCATTCCATGCGGAAAATCATATTGTACATCAATTGTTCTTGTAGAATAATGTGCTAATTCATCCTTAGTTTGTTCATGAAAATTTAGATGATCATTTTTAATTAAACAATAATTATTTAAGAAGAATTTTACTTTATTAAATAATGTTTCAAAAATTGCATCAGCTTCTTCTTTAAAACAAAAGTATTCAAGTTCCATTTGTTCAAATTCTCTTGTTCTAAAAATAAAGTTTCCTGGGGTAATTTCATTTCTAAAGCTCTTACCTATTTGACTAATACCAAATGGTAATTTTGCTCTTTGTGTTCGATAAACATTCTTAAAATTAATAAAAATTCCTTGTGCAGTTTCTGGTCTTAAATATAAAGTATCTAAATTATCTTGAGTTACACCCATATAAGTTTTAAACATTAAATTAAAACTTCTTACATCAGTAAATTCATTATGATTACATAATGGACAACTTACATTGTATTTTTTAAATAATGTTTTGTATTCTTCATTACTTAAATGATCTGAAATATTTAAATTATTATCTTTAGCTTCAATTAATTTATCAGCTCTAAATCTTGATTTACAGTTTTTACAATCAATTAAAGGATCACTAAATTTTTCTAAGTGCCCACTTGCTTTTCACACTAAAGGATTAAGCATAATGCTACTGTCTAAATTATAAACTTTAGGGTCTTCAATGCTAAAGTAACTCATTCATAAATTTTTAATATTGTTTTTTAATAAAGTACCTAAAGGACCATAATCTCAAGCATTTGCAAGCCCACCATAAATTTCACTACTATTAAAAACAAATCCATAACTTTTTAAATGATTAACAATTTCTTCTTGTGTATATTTCATATGTTTAATCCTTTATATTTATATTTTTATTTTATATCCTGCATGTTTATCAATTAATGCAATCAAAATAAGATTTAATGAGATATAAAATCAATCTTTTTGTTTATTATCATTAAATATTAACTTATCTTCATCATAAAAGAAATAAAAAAAATCCTTCATGAATCATAATGGATAAGATTTTTCTTTGTAATCATTGCAGTTACTGCATATTAATGAAGCGTATTCAATACTTATAATTGTGACAAATTTATTATGACAATTAATACAATCATTAAAATAAAATTTTAATCCTAAATCAATAAAAATCAACTTTAATAATTTGCTTAATAAAATTTGATATTGTTCATCTTTATGATTGATTAAATAAATTAATAAACTATAAAAATCTTCTTTTAAATCTTTTTGATAATTTACATAATTTAAAAATATTTTAAATATTTTATTTGTTAAATCTTCTCATGAAAAATTATATAAACTAATAATTTTTTTTAATTTACTGATTTTATTAATATTTCTTGCTAAAAAAACTTCAGCTTCAACTTGATTTAATAATGAAATATTTCTTGCGTTTTTAGAAAGAATTTTCTTAGTACCTAATGCAATTAAAGTTAACTTTAAATTATTAGGTAATAATAAAGTTAAAATTTGATCATAAATTTCATAATCAGAAATATTAATAATAAATCCAGTAATTACATTTTCTGCCATTTAATTATTTTTTAATAATATATCCTAATTCTTTTAAATCATTAAGATTATTCTTTCAATTTTGTTTTACTTTGACATCTAAAAATAAATTAATATTACAGTTATAAATTTTTGCTAAATCAATTCTTGAATCAATTCCAATTTGTTTGATCATTCTACCTTGTTTACCAATTAAAATTGGTTTATGACTTTCTTTATCTACAATAATTTGTGCTTCAACATTATATGATTTTGTTTCATCATTATATTTATCTTTAATCACATTGATAGCAACACTGTAAGGAACTTCTTTTTTTAGTAATCTTAAAATAACATTTCTTATAATTTCTTTAATAATAAATTTATCATCTAAATTATTTTCAATAAAATTAATCAAATCTTCATGATCTTCAAATAAATTAGAAATATCATGAAGAATTTTATTAATATCAAATTCATTTTGATTTACTAAATATACTTTATAAAATTCAAGATATTGTTCATATTTATTTAATAGTTCTGATTGTTTAGTAGAATTATTCATTAAATCACTTTTATTAAGCAATAAAATAATTTTTTTATCTTTTAATTTTTGAATTTTTTTAACAATAATTTCATCTTCATTACTAAAATCTCTACTCAAATCTCCAATTAAAAAAATAATTGGACATAGTTTTAGTGCACGATAAATTTCACCATTTAGAAATTTATCTAATTCATTTTTTTCTAAATGAAAGCCAGGAGTATCTACAAATAAAATCTTATAATCACTATTTTCATAAATTTTAGCAATTTGGTTTCTTGTAGTTTGAGGTTTCATATTTACAATAGAAACTTGTTCATTAAAAATCTTGTTGATGATTGTACTTTTACCAACATTTGGTTTACCTATTAATGATATTGCAGAATATTTCATAATATTTTTTCCTTATCAACTTAATTTTATTAAACTTATTTTTAAAATAAAGATACTTATAATAAATTTATTCTTTTTTATCTTTTAATATTTGCTTTTTCTAAGATAAGTTCTTGCAAATCAAACATCTTCTTTTCATCTTGTAGATTCATATGATCATATCCAATTAAATGTAATAAACCATGTAATACTAAAAAACAAATTTCTCTTTTTAATGAATGATTATATTTTTTTGCTTGTTTTATTGCAATATCATAAGCAATGTAAATTTCTCCAAGAATATTAATGTCTTTAGATTGATACAAAAATGGTTTATTGTATGCTAAAGAAATTACATCTGTAACTTTATTTTTATTGCGATATTTCGTATTTAAATCTTTAATCTTTTTTATTCCAACAAACATCAAATCAAAATAATTTAATGAACTAGGTAAATTTAAAACATCATTAGCAATTTTAATTACTTTTTTAATTGCTAATAAATATTGTTTATCTAAAGTTTTTTTAATAGAATAATTTATCTTAAAATCAATCATATATAAAAAATAGTGCAATTAATGCACTATGCTCTGTGTTGTTTATGTCTTTTTTTAGCTGATAATAAAGCTTTTTCTTTTAATCTAAGACCTGGACGTAAATAATATTCATGTCTTTGATAATTTCTCTTAGTTTCATCAGCAACGCGTTTAAATTTCTTTAACGCTAAATCTAAATTTCCATCTTCTACTAAGATTTTAGGCACAACAAATTCACCACATTTCTTTACTCAATATGATGTATTATATATATTTTTAAGACTTATTCTTGTATTTTTTTAATTCTTTTTTTAAATTGCAAAAACATCATATTTACTACTTCATCAATAGAATAAGAATCAGTTTGAATAACAATAGCATTTTCAGGAATAATTAAAGGAGATAGTTTTCTAGTTTTGTCTTGCTCATCTCTTTTATTAATATCATTTAAGATATCAATTTCATTAATATTAGGATTAATTTGTTTTAATTGTAAATATCTTCTGTGTGCTCTAATAGTATTTGATGCATCTAAATAAAACTTTAAATCAGCATCTTTAAATACAACACTACCCATATCTCTACCATCAACAATAATATTATTAACTTTTGCTAAATTTAATAAAATATCATTAATAAATTCTCTTACAAAATGATATTGTGATAATTTACTTGTTAATAAAGCAATTTCTTCATTATATAATTGATCTTCATAATTTTTATTATCTAAAGTAATTTGATTATTATTGATTTTGATTCGATCAATTAGTCCATCAACTTCTATTAAAAATACATCTTCATTTAAATTAGAAAAATCAACATTATTATTTTTTAAAAAATATTCAAATTTAAATTAATTATAGTGAAAAAAAAGTCGTTATAAAAAAAATAACTACAAAAAATAAAGTCTTAAACAATAAAAAATTGGAAAAAATATTACTCGCAAGTTCTCCGAAAGGAAAGGAGACTGCCCAGAAACTGTTTCAAACGCTTAAAAAAAACGGCTATTCTGTCAACAACAGTGCCGCTAAAATAGATAAAAACGCTTTGCCGGATTTGGTAATCGCCGTAATGACGGAGGATTCGGAAAACAATCCCTCCATGATGTCGCTTTTGCACGGCTGCTCAAATTTCGGCGTTACGGTAATACCTTTTGTTACCGTTGAAATGGAAAACAAAACCGTCAGCCAGAATTTCTTTCTCGACGAACACGACTGGATAGACGCGGCGACGGTGAATTTTCAGGAATCTCAGGAGACGCTTTTGGACCTTCTGAAAAACAATTATCAGTACCTCTCAAAAAGGATTGAGAAAAAACAGCCGCAAAAACCGGCAGCAACCGTCCAGAGCAAAAACCCGAAAAAAAACACCACCAACCAGAGCCCTTCAAACAAGGAGCAGTTGT
>JAFNRE010000064.1:0-4528 GCA_017385735.1 Mycoplasmataceae bacterium | reverse complement strand
TGATTGAAGTTTAATAAAGAAAATTTCATGAAATTACAATTGCAAATTTATAAATTGTTTTTACATAAAATAAATTATTAAAATAATTATTTTGTACTTGTGATAGAATTTTTGCTAGTAATTAACATAAGAATATATATTATGAAAAGCAAAATAAAGATCTCATTAGCAATTTTAGCAATTGCAAGTATTAGTGCTATTTCTGCAACAAGTATTGTTTCATGTAGCAATAATTCTTCTCAAAATCAAAATAATTCAAATGCATCAAATAGTTCAACACCATCTGATACAAAAAATAATTGAGCAAATGGAGTTTCTTATACTCCATACATAAGTTTATCTACAACAAAAATTATTGATAATCCTTCAACTAAAGAACCATTTACAAATTATCAAACTGCATTAGCAAATTGAACATCTACATACAACTCATTAATTAAAACTAATAGTCAATATGAAGCTGCTGTAAAAAATGCATTGTATTCATTTCTAATTAACAATAATAATAAAGATTGGTCTTATTCTTCTTATTCCAAGAATAGTCCACATAATCAACCAACTATAACTGTGGGATCTACTAATTATTATGAGTTGTATACAGGTAATGTTCCATATTTTCAAATTTCATTTGCTGCAAATAATTATGTAAATATAAATTGTAAATATAATTCATTTACTTATTTATTTAATCCAAATAATTCTTCACAAAAATATTTAATATATGAAACTGAATACACATATAGCGTAACTGCAAATTTTGCACCATGTTTAGTTCGACTAAATTGATCATATTCAACAAATAATGATGATTATTATGGTGGTATTTGCTTTAATAATGCAACTGAAAATAGTGCAACCCAAATCCAATTAGATAATAAGGCTTTAATTTCAGCTAACCAACTCTACTATATTAAGGAAAGTAGTTCATCATTAAATAGTGAGAAATTATTGCAAAATATTATAGCTAGTGAAAATCAACCAATGCAATCAATTTGTACTTCTAAGATTAATATTACTAGTCCAATATCTATTGGACAAGAAGGAGAAGTATATTTTCTTAATGCAGCACAAACTGATGGAACACAATTTATTTATACATATTTAGGTTCATGAAATTATGGAAATCTTGATGAAAATAATACTTCAACATCATATTTACAACATAACAATTTATAAACTAAAAAAGTTCATATTTAAAGATTAAATGTAATTTCAAGTGCAACAATTTTATGAAAGGAATTGTTGTACTTTTTTGTTTAAAAAGTGTAATTTTAAATAGTTTTGAAATATTATTAATTAAATTTAAAATCAAGACAATTAATCCAGTATTTATATAACGAAGAAAGACTTTTAATTACTAAAATTTCAGAAAGATTAAAAATAAATAGTATCTGGAATTTATGACCTTGAAATTGCAAATAGAAAAGTTTTTAATCGACATTCACATAAATACTTTTTTAAAAACTTGAAATATCTTAAATTTACAGATTTATTTCTAGAATTTTTTTAGAAAAATTTCTTTGGTATTAATCCAACTTGTCATTGCAAAAACATTAAATTTCCAAAAGTTAGAAAACCTTGTTTAAGACAGATTTTTAATTTGATTAATAGTTGTAATTGAATAATAACTTCAAAAGATAGATTACATACAAAATATAGCAAAAGTGGGATTTATAGACTAAGTTTATCAAAAGAATTAACAATAAATATGTCTTTGTCATATTATTAAGGCCTAAATCAACTAATTTAAGGCAATTTTATGGTGATTGAGAAGTTGATTTAATTATTGGAAGCAAATATAAAAATCATGATCATCTTTTAACATTTGTTGAAAGATAAAGTAAAAATTTTATTGTAAAAATCAAAAATAAAAATCCATTCAAAATTAATTCTGTGATCAAAAAACTTGTTGAAACAAATAAACTTTATGTGAGAAGGATTACATCTGATAATGGTTTTGAATTTGACAAAATTGAGATTTTAGTTAAATGATTAAATTGTAAAATTTATTATTGTAAGCATGATGCATTATATCAAAGAGGCTCAAATTAAAATATCAATGGATTAGTGAGAAAACCATATAAAAAAACCACAAATTTTAATGAAATAAGTGATCAAGAAATCTATGAATTACAAGAAAAAATCAATAATATGTCACGCAAAATACTATTATGAAAATCAAGCAATGAAAAGTTTAATGAAATAGCAAATTAGTATTCAATAAATCTTTTAAAGCGCTGTATAATTGCTTAAAAAAATTCTATTGCACTTGAAATTATATTTAGGGATAAAAAATAATTTTTTCATGCTATAACATAAAAAAATAGGAGTATATACATATGAAGAAATTTATAAAGATATTAACAAGTGCTTTTGTTATGACATCAATATCAAGTGTTGCAGTAATTACACCCATTGAAGTTACTAGAAATAATGATATTAATAGCAATCAAATAATTAAATCAAATATCAACAATAAACAAATTGCATCTCAAAATACCACAAATATTAATTCAATATTATCTAAAGTTCCTGAAACAAAAGTAGAAAGCATGATAAATAATTCATTAAAAAATAATGCAATATTTCTACAAGAAACATCAAATGATAATAAAAATCAAGTAATTATTCAAAATCAAAAGGCAAAAAATAATAGAAAAATTAATTTTCAAACATCATATTTTTCTTATTCAGTACCTACTCAAACTCAAAATACTCAACAAATTTCTGATTCTGTATTTAATAATATCCAAAATTTATTGAAACAATTAAGTAAATTGAAAGCATGAGCAATAAGAATGGACTTAGATGCTGCTGCACAGCTTGGTATTGCAGTATTAGAAGAGGCACTTTGACCACTATATGGTGGAAAAAAAATCGGTTATGCTGCTGCTGCTACTGCAAATGCTGATTGAACAGTGACAGACATTGCATGAACAACTTATGATCAACTGATTATCACTTTAAATAAAATATTCCAAAATTGACAACAATTAAAAAATGATATAAAAAGTTTAAAATCGATATTTAATGGATTTACAAATAATTTAATAAAATTAGATATTTCATTAGCAACTGCTTATGGCTCAAATAATGCTGATGAATGAGCGGATACATATGATGTAGCAGCAAATGAAACAATTGACATTGGATGTACTATTATAGACAATATAATTTCTTTAACAAAGATTATTTTATTTAATTTGGGAGACATTAACATTTGTATATATCCCTAAAAATTATCTTAAATGGCAACTAAAAAGTTGTCATTAATTAGTCTTTCCCACAAAAGAGAAAACATCCAAATTTTCTTAAAACATTTTTTTGAAGTATGATTAATCATTATTTACTTTTTAAAAATTATTAATTATAAAATTTTCATTTTTTTACTATAAATTTTATTTATAGTATTTTTATTGGTGTGAAAAAAATAAAAATTTATGATATTAATAAACTAATACACAATAAGGAAAAAAATATATTTAATGAAAAGATCTTTGAAGCTAACATTAGGTTTATTAGCAATTGGTAGTATTAGTGCAATTGCTGTAGGAAGTGTTGTGTCATGTAGCAACAATTCAAATTCTAACAGTACTTCTAGTAATACTTTACCAGCCACAATTACTGGTTCTTCTTTTACAGATATCTCAAATGATTGAAACAGTTCTTTTCTTTCATATTCAAAAACATCAAATTATGCAAACTGAATGCAAAATAATCTTGAACAATATGCAAAAAATGCTCCTACATATTTTAGCAACCTTGCTGAAGCATATTGAACAGTTACTGGTTTAAAACCTACAGATAGTAGTATTTCAACAAGTTATTTGCCACTTTCATGTAATGTTAATCTGAATATGCAAATACAAGTACCAGCTGTTCATATTCCAAGTACAGATTTAGCATCACAACCAACTACAGATTCACCAAAACAATCATCAGATATTCATTCACCTATGCCAACACCAGAAAAAATATCAAAATCTTCTGAAACAGAAACTACAAAATATGATGGTTATATATCATTACAAAACGTGACATTATCTGGTTTTAAAGAAAATAATAATTTGTTTGATTTCAGTTTGACTTGACAATATTCAGCATATGTTAACCTTAACCTACCAAGTTCAAAAATTACATTAATTGCAACTAATGAAACAAGTTCAGAACCAACACAAACATTTCAAAAATTAAGTTTTGCTGTTACACAAACAATAGTTGGAGGTAGTTTTGCTTCAACAATATTAGGTAGTTCTATCAATAATTTACTATCAACAAATTCTGATGTTAAAGTAAATTCTGGTTGATATTTAAAGTCATGTACATCAAATACATTTACTATTCCAAGTATAACTGAAATTTTATCAAATTCTACTAGTCCTGTTTTAACAAATTTAGATACTAATAATATTAATTTCGACTTAAGTTCAAATATAAAAAGTGAAACTATGAACGAGAATACAGTAAATTTGAACGAAATAGAAGCCAATTTTTTCCCTAATGAAATTCTAAAAGAAACTCGAGCAGT
>JAFNRE010000063.1:0-5181 GCA_017385735.1 Mycoplasmataceae bacterium | reverse complement strand
GTTAACAGGAATAGAAAATATCAGAGATGTAATTGCTTTTCCAAGATATCCAGGATCATTAAAGTTTTAATTCATGAATATCAAAACTTATATAAAAAAACAATATATTCCTAATTACTTAACCATTTTAAGAATTTTCTTTATGGTGTTAGTAATTATCTTTATTCTTGTACAAATTGGAAATCCAATTTATTATCTACCATTAAATGGTTATATCTCTTCACATAAAGTCGGATTTAGAGTGAATGATATTATTGCAGGAAGTTTCTTTATAATTGCAAGTATTACAGATTTTTTAGATGGATATCTTGCTAGAAAATACAATTGAGTATCAGACTTTGGGAAATTATGAGATCCATTAGCAGATAAATTATTAGTAGATGGTAGTTTAATTTGTTTAAGTTATAATGATTTAATTCCTGTATGAATTACTGTAATTTTAATTTTAAGAGATTTTATTGTTGATGCATTTAGAATGAATGCATTAAGAAAAAAGATTGTAGTTTCATCAAAGTTTTTAGGAAAATTAAAAACTATTTTTGAAATGATCGGATTAATTTTAATCTTCTTTTTCTTCCATTTGAGTTATGATGATGCTTATATATCAAATCAAATAATTGATTGATATCTAATTCAAAATCTTTTTATGATTATTGCTACAATCTTTAGTTTATGTTCAATGATTGAATATATCTGTTTAATATCTAAATTAACAAAAAATAAACAAAATACAATTAAGGAAGTTAATTAATAAATGGGATTGCAAAATATTATTGTTCAAAAATTAATGGATTTAAATTTAAAGCTAGGAATTATTGAAACATCAACTAATGGTATGATTTGTTCTAATTTTGCAATAAATACAAACTATGAAAAAGTTTTTAAAGTTGGATTTGTATTAAATGATAAAAGTTTATTTTATAAGTTTGATATTGATGAAAATACAAAATTTTTAAGTCAAATTAACGCAAGAAAACTTGCTAAATATTTAAAAAATGAATTTGATTGTGATTTAGTTTTAAGTGTTTTATCAACTAGTAATGATTTAGATTTAAAAGAAATTAAAGACTTAAACATTAATATTGAAAATAAAAATAATCCTAATGGACATGCATTTATTTCAATTTTAGTAGTAGATAAATATACAGATTTTGAACTTCAATTTAAATCTAGTGATGAATTAAGAGATAGATTATTAATCACAAATAAAGCTTTAAATGAATTATTAAGTGTTGTATTAAAACTTAAATAAATTAAAGTTTATCTTGTTTTAATATTTCACTAATTAAGTTCAATTTACAAGTATTAAAAATAGCAGTTTGATTTTCAAAAACAACTAATGTTGGAGTTTGTTTAATTTTATATTTTGTTTTTAATGCAAGTAAATCATCAACATTAACTAAATAAACTTTTAATTTAGTTTGATTTAAATCTAAAAGAATCTTATTTAAATCATAATTTACTTTAGAAATAAATACTACAATTAAGCTTTGGTTTTGTTCTAATAATTCATTAAAGTCACTATAAGATGAAATATCATTAATCATTGTTTATAATTTTTTGTATCTCTTGTTTAACATCATTAATTGCTTTTTTTAAATCATTATTAATAATACAAACATCATACATATGAATTAATTCTAATTCTTTAATTGCTTTTTGAATGCGTTCATTAATAACTTGCAATGAATCAGTATTTCTATTTAATAATCTTTGTCTTAATGCATCAATTGATGGAGGAGCTATAAAAATTTTATAAGCATTAATTTTATCATTTAATAGTTTTTTTAGCCCATCAGTTTCAATTTCTAACAAAACATTATTTCCTTCTTCTAAAGTTTTTAATACAAATGATTTTGGTGTTCCATAATAATTATTGTTATAAACTGCATATTCTAAGAATTCATGATTTTTAATTTTTTCTTCAAATTCTTGTTTTGAAACAAAAAAATAATCTTTTCCATCAATTTCATTAACTCTTGGTTGTCTTGTTGTCATAGAAATTGATTGATGCAAATTTAACGATTTAATTGGGTAAATTTGATCTATAATTGTCTTTTTCCCAACACCACTTGGTCCACTAATAATAATTAACTTGCCTTTTTTCATAAATTTATATGTGTAATATTATAATCTTTAGAATAATGGTAATTAAAATAAAGTTTTTTAGTATAATAATAAAAAACACGAATTTAAATTCTTTCAATGATAAAAAAATTAATTCCTTCTAAAACTTGATTAACATATGATACCAATCCATCTATTAGACAAAAATGTGCTTTAGTTGATATTAATAATTTAAATCAAGCAGATTTTGATTTAATGAATAAAATGGTTGCATACATTGATGCAACTTATGAAGATAAAGCAGAAAAATATGATATTGTTCCTGGCTTAGCAATTGCTGCTAATCAATTAGGTATAAATAAACAAATTGTATATTTACATTTTGATGAAGATGGAGTTGAATATAAATATATGTTAATGAATCCAAAAATTCTTTCAAGTTCATTAGCAAAAACATATTTAAAAAATGGTGAAGGATGTTTATCTGTTTTAGATGAACATGAAGGTGTTTCTATTCGTTACAAAACAGTTAAGGTTAAAGCATATGATTATTTAACTAAACAAGAAGTAATCATTGATGCAAAAGGATTATTAGCAATTTGTTTACAACATGAATGTGATCATTTAAATGGTTTATTATTTTATGATAGAGTTGCTGAAATTCCTTTAAATGCAATGCCTTATAAAACTAAGGAATAGTTATATGAATACAAATGAAAATAATGAATTAATATTAGAAGAAGCAAAGTTCAATAAAAAGCAAAAAACTCATCCTTCTACTTATATTTTTAGTCTAGGTGGAGTTGGTGAAATTGGTAAAAACATGTATGTTATTGAGCATGAAGATGAAATCATTATTATTGATGCTGGAATAAAATTTGCTGATGACTCTTTACCTGGGGTAAATGGAATTATTCCATCTTTTGCGTACTTAAAAGAGAATGAAAAAAAGATAAAAGCATTAGTTATAACTCATGGTCATGAAGATCATATTGGAGCAATTCCACACTTATTAAGACAAATTAAAATACCAGAAATCTGGGGTGGTAAATTAACTTGTGAATTGATTAAAAAGAAGTTATTAGAATATAAAGATATTAAATTCAATAAAATCAATCCTTTTGATGATGATACAACTTTTAAAACAAAATATTTTGATGTTGAATTTTGTAGAGTAGCACACTCTATTCCAGATGCATTTGCAATTGCTGTAACTACTCCAAATGGAATTGTTTTTGAAACTGGTGATTTTAGATTTGATTTTAGTACTTATGGAGATCAATTTAATTTAGCAAAAGCAGCAAAAATTGCTGCAAAAGATGTAGCAGTATTAATGTGTGAATCTACTAATGCACAACAAGGTGGATTTAGTGAAAGTGAATTTTATGTAATTAAGAAATTAAAAGAAATTATTTCTTTGCAAATAGGAAGAATTTTTATTTCTAGTTTTGCTTCTAATTTATCAAGAATTGAACAAATTATTGCAATTTGTATTGCAAATAATAGAAAAATCTGTTTAATGGGAAGAAGCATGGAAAATAATGTTGCTGTTTCTAGAAAAATTGGTTATTTAAATGTTAGCAATGAATCATTTATAACTCCAGCTGAAATTGCTAAATATCCAGATAATGAAGTAGCAATCTTATTAACAGGTTCACAAGGAGAAGAATTAGCTGCATTAAGTCAAATAGCAAATGGAAAACACCATTATGTTTCATTTAAACCAAGTGATACAGTAATTTTATCTTCAAACCCTATTCCAGGTAATTTTTTGAGTGTTGAAAAAATGGTTAATCAAATTTATAAATGTGGTGTTAAAGTTTATGAAAATAAACCAGATTGTAAGATTCACGCTTCTGGACACGCAACTCAAACTGAATTACAATTATTAATTAAAATTTTAAATCCAACTAATCTTGTTCCAATTCATGGTGAATATAAAATGATGACAAGTTTACAAAAATTAGCAGAACTTGTTGACATGGATCCATCATCCATTAAAGTTTCAGCATTAGGTCAAAAACTTGAACTTTATGATGGTGTTATTGAAGTTACAGATGAATTTGTGCAAGCTGGTGTTACATATATTGATGGCAATCAACGTCAAACTGGCGATCATCAAAATGGGGATTCATGAGAAATTTTACAAGAAAGACAAAATATTTCTACTAATGGAGTATTTACAGTTTTATTAATCTTTGATGAAAAGAAAAAAACATTATATTCAGATCCAATTGTTTCTACAAGAGGATGCTTTTATGCAAAAAATAATACTTGATTAATCAACAAAATCACTCAAGTTATTAAGCAAACTATTGTAAAAGAAATAGAAACCAAAAAAGAATTACCAACAAAAGAATTTATTAATAAAAAAGTCTTTAACATTTCTAGTCAATATATTTGAAGAAGTAAACACAAAACTCCAAAAATTATTACAGATATTATTGGTTTATAATATAAATTTTGACATTTAATTTTGTAGTCGTTCAGCTTAATGTTTCTTGAGTTCTTAGATTATTGTAATAAGTAATGAAATTTGAATTGTATCTTCTAATTCTTTAAAAGACATTTGTTCAATATTTAAGCTGTAAATAAGTTTGATATTTAATATGCTAAATAAAAATTCTGCTACTTTATTATCAAACTAATTCCCAAGTCGGACATTTTTGCTTTCAATAATATTCATGTTAAATATTTATATTCAAAAAATGAACAACATAAATCATCATTTAAATCATTATTTGCATGATTATGTTTATTTTGAATTGAATAAAAGTTTCAAACATTATTTGAATGTAATATTCATAGATAATTTAAAAACTAAAATTTGTTTTTTTATTACTGATTGCTATTAAAAGATAAACATAATTTTGTATTGAATCATATTTTGTAATGATATATGTTACATCTATTGTAATAATTTACCTTCATAATTTTTGTTAGCAAAATATCTTTGAACTTTATTATCAATTTTATATTTGTATTTTTATAGAATGCGTCCTCTCCCAATTTAACGCCCTTCGGCAGAGACGCGTTTCCGGCTTTGTGCAGCTGTAAAAGGCTTTTTCACCGATTTCTTCAACGCTGTCGGGAATATAGATCTCGGTGATTTCC
>JAFNRE010000062.1:0-6939 GCA_017385735.1 Mycoplasmataceae bacterium | reverse complement strand
TCAATATTTTTTAAATTAACATTAAACATACTTGTTACACCATGTTTTTGCATACTTGCACCAATTAATTTATTACATTCAACCATTGTTTCTTTTCTATGAGTAATTACTAGAAATTGTGATAAACTTGAACTTTCTTTAATTAATTTAGCAAGTAATTCAGTATTTTTAGGATCTAATGCAGATTCAGCTTCATCTAAAACAACAAGTGGAAAGTTACTTGTTCTTAAAATGGTTAATAAAACTGATAATGAAATAATTGATTTTTCTCCCCCAGATAAAACACTTAGTTTCTTAATTTGTTTCTTAGAAGGTTTAATTACAACATCAATTCCAGTATTTAATAAATCATCTGGATCAGTGAATTGAACTTCACATGTTCCATTTTTGAATAATTTAGAAAAAATTAAAGGTAAAGTTTGATTAATTTCATAGATTTTATTTTTAAAAATCTTAATAACTTCTTTATCTAAACTCAAAATTACATTATTTAAATCATTTTCTGCTTGAATGATATCTTCAATATTTTTATTTAATTCATCAAATTTTTCTTGTGTATTCTTTAATTCTTCTACAGCTTGCATATTAATTGGACCAAAAGATTGGATTTGGGTTTTATAATTCAAAATCTTTTGTTGCAATTCATCATTACTTATTTCAATATCTGAAATTGAATTGATGACATTTTCAATTGTTAAATTATAACTATTAGCAGTTTTTTTAGCTGATTCAATATAATCATTTACTGAGTATAGTTTTTTTTCTAAATCACTTTTATTTTGAGTTAATATTAAAATTTTTTGATTTTGTTGATTATTATTTTCACTTAATGATTCAAACTTATTATTGATATCACTAACTTTTTTTTCTTGTAATTCTAATTGAGTTGACAGATTTATTTTAATCGCTTCTAATTTACTTAATTCTTCAATAACTTCATTTGCTTTATTATTTTCAACTTTTGTATTAGTTATATCTAAAGAAGTTAATTCATTTTTAATTTGTTGAATATTTTGATTGATATTTTGAATTTTTTGGTTTGAAGTTGCTAAATTAATTGTTTGCAAATTATTTTGGTCATTTAACTTTTCTAATTCAACTTGTAATTTTTGTTTTTGAACTAAAATAATTTGAATCTTTTCTTTTAAAAAATTAATTCCATTAATGATTTGTTCATTTTTTTCTTTTAGATTAAAATTGCTATTTTTTTTATTAATACTTCCACCAACAATCATTCCCCCACGATGAATAATATCTCCATCCAAAGAAATGATTTTTAAAGAATAATTAATTGCTTTTGCTAATAAATTAGCATTTTGTAAATTATCAACAATTAGAACATTTCCAATTAATGATTGCAAGACAATGTAATATTTTTCATCAATATTTACTAACTTATCTGCAGTATTAATAAATCCTGAAAAATTTTGTGCAATTAATAATAAATTTTGTGCAACAAAACTTGGTTTAATCGCATTTAATGGCATAAAAGATGCAACTCCAGCTTGATTCTTTTTTAAGAAATCAATACCTATTTTTGCATCATCAACACTATTAACCACTAAAGTATTAATATTTTTTGATAATGCTAATTCAATTGCTAATTGGTATTTTTCTTCTACTTTTATAATTAATTTACCTAAAGTATTTATTAAACCAGGAACTACTTCTTTATTTTGTAATAAAGTTTTTACACCATTTTCATTTTGAAATTCATTTTGTATTTTTTGTTCAATAAATTGTTGTTGACTTACTAAAGTATTTAAATTTGCATTTTTTTCATTTAATAATAAATCCACTTTTTGCAAATTACTTAATATTTCTTTCTTCTTATTTGTAATATTACTTATTTCTTCATTCGCTTTTTTAATATTGCTATTTCAAATTTTGCTTTCATTTTGCAAATTTAATAAAGTTTGAGCTAATGCATTTGCTTTTTCTTGCTTATCTTTACTTGATAATTTAAGTTTTAAATTACTTTCATAATTTGCTTTTTGGATGTTTAATTCATTAATCTTTTCTTGTAAATTAAATCTTTCTTTATTTAATTTTTGTAATTTTTCTTCTTCTTCATTTTTTTCATCTTTTAATGAAAGATATGATGTTTTATTATTGTTTAAATAATCATTTTCATCTTGTAATTCTTTTGATATATCTTGTAATTTTTGTTTTAATTCATCATTTTTTTTAGAATAAAAAAGATATTGTTTTTTGGCTGAAAATAATTCATATGTTTTTAAATTATTTTTAACTTCTAAAAACTTTTGTGCAGCTGCTGCTTGAATTTCTAATTTTTTGATTTCAGATTGATATTGTTTTTTAGTATTGTTAAGATTTTCTAAATTTTTTTGAACAATTGCTAATTGATTTAAACGTTCATTTTTAATTTTTGTATATTTGCTAACTCCTGCAGCTTCTTCAAAAATTTTTCTTCTTTCTTCTGGTTTAGCATCAACAAAAGATTGTACTGTACCTTGTGAAATAATACCCAATGATCCTTTAGATAATCCAGTATCTAAAAAAAGATCAATGATATCTTTTCTCTTAGCAATCTTATCATTTAAATAATAATCACTACTATCACTATTTCTTTTTAATACTCTTTTAACAACTATTTCTTTTTCATCTGTATTTAAGATTCTTTTAGAATTATCAAAATATAAAGTTACAGATGCTTCATCACTTGGATTAAAAATATCTGAACCATAAAAGATGATTTCATTATTTGTATCACTTCTTAATTGTTTAGAACTAGTTTCACCCAAAACTCATCTAATAGCATCTACAACATTTGTTTTTCCCGAACCATTTGGACCAACTATGCCAATAAAAGGTTCATCTAAAACAATAGATGTAAATTCTGCATAAGATTTAAATCCTTTAGCTTCTATACACTTTAAAAAAATCATATAATCACCTACAATTTTGCTAAAATATCAATTTTTTTAATTTTAATATGAATATATTACATTAATTTAAACTTGCACATTTTTCTAGTGCATTTTTTGCAGCATTATTCTCTGCATCATGTTTTTTATTTCCAACACCATTACCATAAACAATATTGTCACATTTTAATTCTGTATTAAAAACGTGTTTTCCTTGTTCATTAGTTTCAGTAGTAATATATTTGATTTCATGTTTGCCAAATCTTTGCATCATTTCTTGAAATTTAGTTTTATAGTCATGGTTATCTTCAAGCATCTTATTTTCATAGTATTTGATAATTGTATTAGATAAAAAATGTTTTAATTTGATTTCACCATTAGTTAGATATAATGCAGCACAAAATGCTTCAAAAATGTCTTCATAGTTTTTATCACTAATATGATTTAACTGATAACTACTTCCTACTAAAATAAATTTTTCAAAATGAAGGTCTTTTGCTAATTTAGTTAAAGAATTGTGATTAACCATTTTAATACGATCTAAAGTCATTTGACCTTCAGTTAAATTATTTTTGTTAAATAAATAACTAGAGATTTCTTTTTCAATTAAAGCATCACCATAAAATTCAAGTTTTTGATAATTGTAATCAAGTTGATTTTCATAAGCATAACTTGGATGAATAAATGCTTGTTGAAATAAAAATAAATCATTTTTTTTTAATTCAATATTATAGTTTTGAATAAATTGTTCAAATTCTAAAACTTGTTTATTTGTTCAGTGATTATTAAAATTGCTCATGTTTAATTATTACTTGTTATTTCTTTATTAATCATATCAAAAATATTATTTACTAATGCTTCATACATCATTTTAATACATGAATACATTTGTTTTTCATCACTTGAACCATGACCTTTTAATACAGGTTTTTTTAAACCTAATAAAAAAGCTCCTGCTCTAGTTTTGTAATCAAATCTACTTGCTAATTTTTTGATAATATGTTTATTTGTTAAATAAGAAAATGCATTAAATCATTTATGATATTCATTCTTAAAAAAGTTAGCAATGGTTTTCATACTGCCTTCTAAAGTTTTTAAAATAATATTTCCAGTATAACCATTGCAAACAAAAATATCACAATCCTTATTATTTAGCATATTTCTTGTTTCAACAAAACCAACATAATTAAGATTTTGGTTCTTTTTTAGTAATTCACTTGCTTCTTTGTGTTCATTAAAACCTTTATAAGATTCTGTACCAACATTTACTAATCCAATTCTTGGAGATGAAATATTTGTAGTTTTTGAAACATAAATATTAGCCATATATGCAAATTGATAAAGTTCTTTTGCTGTTACAGTTTTATTTGCTCCTGAATCTAATAAATAAATGTATTTATTTTCTTGTATAGTTGGAATAGTTGTTAAAAAAGCAAATTTATTAATATTTGGTAAAGTACCAATTTTAATAAATGTTGTTGTAACAAAAATTGCAGTATTACATGCTGAGATTAAGGCATCAATTTTATTTTCATTTAACAAATCACACCCAACTTGAATACTAAAATCTTTTCTTGTTCTTATAATACTTACTTCATCATCTTGTTTTACAAAATGTTGTACTTCAAAATAAGTAATATTTGGATGATTAATTTGTTTAATTTTTTTAATTAACTTCTCATTAGCAATTAATACTAGTTGTGTATCATTATTTTTTAATAAAAATTTAATTGCAGCATTTAAAACAATTTCTGGATCATTTTCAAAACCTAATGTATCTATTCCAATTCTATATTTAAGCATGCTTATGCACCAACATATAGTAGATATTTGTTTTCTCCACCATCAATAATTTCAACTTCATATCCCAAATGATTAACATATTCATTAATTTGACTTTTAATGTCTTCACTAATTGCATTACTTGCAATAATGTATAAAGAATCATTTCAGTTATGTTTTTTCTTTTTAATAACTAAATCAATTGATTGCTTACAAATATCTAATAAATTATTATTAGAATTAATAATCTTTTTATCAAATACTAAAATATATTGCCCTTTAGAAATTTTTAAGTGTTTTGAAGAAATAATATTTTTAGCAGCAATTGTTATTTTATTAGAAATAACTTTTTTAATAGCTTTATTCATTTGTTTAACAATTGCTTGATAATTTCCATATTTATTGAAATTTAAGATTGCAAAAATGGATTGAATAATATCAGAACAATTAATAATTGATACTTCAATATTTTTTTCTTTTACATCCATTGCAGCTTGATTAGCTGCTAATAAACAATCAGGATTATCAATTACAAGAATGTTCTTTTTACTATTTGCTTGATTAATTAAATTGATAAAATCTTTCACTGATGGATTTTGGTTATTTAATCGATCAATAGTGTTAATCACATTGAAATTATTTTTAAATAATTCACCAATTTTAGCATTTGGAACAGTTGCTAATAATACAGTTTCATCTGACAATGTATTTTTTTGTTGTTTATCTTGTGTTTGTTTTAATGTATTAATACCCTTATTTTTATTTCTTTGTAAGGTCATATTGTCAATCTTAATCTTGTGAAATTCTCCAAATTTTTGTCCAATTTCTAAAACTTTGTAAGGAGTTAGACTATGAATATGAATCTTAGCAAAAATGTCATCATAAACAAAAACAATACTATTACCTATCTTATTTAATTCATCTAATAAAGTAGTTGGATTAAATTGGATTTTTTTAGTTTCTTCATCTTCTTCTAAAATTGCTCCAATTTCTAAAATAAATTCACAACAATAACCAAAACCTTCTTCATTGTTTGTAACAAATTCAGAATTTATTCCAAATTGATCATATTTAGCATTAGATTCTTTCTTTTCTTCATTTTTTTTATATTTTCTAGCTTGTTTTTTATCTACTTTAGTTGTAATTGCATCATACATACCTTTAAAAATAGTCATTAAACCATATGCACCTGAATCAACAACTTTTGCTCTTTTTAAAACATCCAACATTTCAGGAGTTTTATTTACTGCTTCAGTTCCAATAGTTATCACATCAGTAAAAACTTGTTCAATACTTGTATATTCAGTTCTTTTTTTATCCAATTCTTCTGCTATCAACCTAATAACAGTTAAAATTGTTCCTTCTTTAGGTTTATCAACAACTTTATAAGATACATCTTTTGCTAAAATAAAAGAATCAATTAATAAATTAATATCAATTTCTTTTGTTGATTCTTTTATTGGTTCAAAAAATCCCTTTAAAATTTGTGATAGAATAACTCCAGAATTTCCATGAGCATTCATTAATAAAGATCTACTAAATTTTTTAGTGAATTCATACAAAGATCTTTGTTGATAATCCCTGTTTTCATCCAGTGCACCTTTTAGTGTAGTCATCATGTTGCTTCCAGTATCACCATCTGGTACAGGAAAAACATTTAGTTTATTAATGTATTCATATTCTTGTTCTAGAAATGAACACGAAGTATCAAGCATGTCATATAAAATATCTTTGTTAATTGAAATCATATTTTCCTTTCAGAATGAAAACAGGTATAATGTGGTAAAAATATTTACAACAATTTATATTATAGTATTATAAATTAGTTATAATTAGAACATAAAATAACGCATTTTTATATACAAAAGGAATTTAAATAATGGCTAAAAAAGACCAATTAACTGGCAAAAAAGCAATGAGTGGAAATTTAAGATCTCATGCGATGAATCATTCAAAAAGAAAATTCAATTTAAATCTTCAAAAAGCAACAATTATTGATGAAAATGGTGCTAAAAAAACTATTAAGGTTACTGCTAGAACTAAAAAAACTTTAAAGAAAGATAATCGATTAGTTCTTAAATAAAATATGTAAAATTTTTTATGAAATATCAAACTTATTTTTCTTTGTTATTTAACAAACTTAAATAAGTTTTTTTTAAATTCTTACTTTTCATTAAATAAGAACCTGAAACAATAATGTTTGCATCATTATAAATTAGATGAATTGTTTGATTATTTATTCCACCATCAAATATTATTGGAATATCTA